>CAYNWR010000005.1:12645-21704 GCA_964400915.1 uncultured Burkholderiaceae bacterium | reverse complement strand
ATCTGGATGCGCTCAATCGCAAGACACGCAACAAGATGAGCGTGATCAAGGACGGACAGGAAGTCAACGACGTGATCGTGCAAGAGGGTGTGATCACGCACGAACGAGTCAATGAAGCCGTGGCCGAGCCGGTGGTCTACATGATGGATCGTTACGTGGTCGGAGGCTTCTACCGTGTGCATGCCGACCGCGGCGTCGACGAGAACCTCAATGCACCGGGGTCAAGTTTCGTGCCGCTGGCCTTTTCTCAAAGCGCCCACCTGCCCCAGCCCGGTCTCAAGCCGGGTGCCAGCGTACCCAACCGCTTCTACATGTATGGCGTGATCGGGCGGCTGGCCATGCTGGCGGCCAGCTATGAGCTTGAGAGCACCGATCCGGACGCCGAAATATATGACTGATCAACAACATCTCTGGCGTTGCTGCGCTGCGACATCACTCGCATCGTTTGACTTGCGCGCCGGCATGGCAAGCGCAAAATAGCGAGCCCTAGAAACAACGAAATGCCAGCCGTGCCAGCGGTGTCGCCAGATGCGACAACTGGCTGGCCCCGCACGTGCAGTCATCGAAGTCATCACTGGGCGCCCTGACACTGGGCGCCATCGGTGTCGTTTACGGCGACATCGGGACCAGCGTCCTGTACGCGGTGAAGGAAGTCTTCGGCTCGGGCCATGTCGCGTTCACGCCCGACAACGTCTACGGCATCCTGTCGATTTTTTTCTGGACCCTCACGGTCATCGTCTCGCTGAAGTACGTCACGCTCGTGCTGCGCGCGGACAACCATGGCGAGGGCGGCTTGGTGGCGATGCTGGCGCTGGCGTCACAGTCTGTCAAAGACAGCCCGCGCCTGCGTCAGGTCCTGCTGATGATCGGCATTTTCGGCACCTGCCTTTTCTATGGCGATGGTGTCATCACACCTGCCATCTCGGTGCTGTCGGCCGTCGAAGGCCTCGAAGTGGTGTCGCCAGCTTTCAAGAAGTATGTCGTGCCTCTGACGCTTCTCATCCTGTTCGGGCTGTTTGCCGTCCAGAAACGCGGCACCGGCGGCATCGGGCGTTTCTTCGGACCCATCACGCTGGTGTGGTTCCTGGCCATCGGCCTGCTGGGTGTCTCCCACATCATCTCGCGGCCCGAGATCTTTGCCGCGTTGAGCCCCCACCACGCCTTGCGCTTCATCTGGGAACAGCCCGGCACCAGCTTCATCCTGCTCGGCGCCGTGGTCTTGTGTGTGACGGGGGCCGAAGCCCTGTACGCCGACATGGGGCACTTCGGCAAACGACCGATCCGCCTGGCGTGGTTTGCGGTGGTGATGCCTGCATTGACCCTCAACTACTTCGGTCAGGGTGCCCTGCTGCTGACGAATCCCGAGGCAGTCAAGAACCCGTTTTTCATGATGGCGCCGGATTGGGCGGTGCTGCCTCTGGTGGGCCTGGCCACCATGGCCTCGGTGATTGCGTCGCAGGCCTTGATTTCAGGCGCTTTCAGTGTCACCAAGCAGGTCATCCAATTGGGCTATCTGCCGCGTCTTCGCATCCTGCACACCAGTGTGAAGGAGACAGGACAGATCTACCTGCCCTTCATCAATTGGGGCTTGTTTGTGCTCATCGTGCTGGCCGTGCTGATGTTCAAGTCGTCCAGCAATCTCGCCGCAGCCTACGGCATCGCGGTGTGCACCGACATGCTGATCACCACGGTGCTCACGTTTTATGTGATCCGGTACGGCTGGAAATACCCCCTGGTGCTGTGCCTGCTTTCAACGGGTTTCTTCTTTCTGGTCGACCTGGCTTTCTGGTCGTCCAACATGTTCAAACTCGCCGAAGGAGGCTGGTTTCCGCTGGTCATCGCCGGCGGCATCTTTGCCCTGATGGCCACCTGGAAGGACGGGCGCCGCCTGCTCAATCAATCTCAGCGCGCCGATGCGCTGGACCTCCAGAGCTTCCTGGAGGCCGTGTTTGTGGCGCCGCCGCTGCGCGTGGAAGGAACGGCCGTTTTCCTGACGGCCGAAACCGGCGTGGTACCCAATGCCCTTTTGCACAACCTCAAGCACAACAAGGTACTGCACGAGCACAACCTGTTTGTCACCGTGCGGCACCTGGAACAGCCCTGGGTGGGCTTGTCGCGCCGTCTCGAAATGGAATCTCTTGGGCACGATTGTTGGCAGGTCGTCATCAATTTCGGCTTCAAGAACGATCCGGACGTGCCTCGCGCGCTTGAACTCATCAAGGGGCGTGGTTGTGAACTGGACCCGATGATGACCAGCTACTTCCTGTCGCGCGACACTGTCATACCGACCGTGGGAGGTGGCATGGCGCCCTGGCGCGAAAAGCTGTTTGCTCAGATGCACCACAACGCCAGCGGCGCGGCCGACTTCCTGCGCCTGCCCAGCAACTCCGTGGTGGAGCTGGGATCAAAAATCGAAATCTGAAACGGTGGCCGCGCGCGGCCACCACCTGCGGCTCGCCGCCGACCGATGGGGGCGAATGTCCTTGACGCGCGCGCACTCAGTGATGCGGATGCGGCCGCTACGCGGGCTTGGTGTCGGCGAAACTGGCGCGCTGCAGGAGCTTGTCGGACAGCCGTGCCAGATTGGTGTGGCGTGCACGCCAATCGATCTGCGGAAAGCGGAAATCCAGATAGCCCAGCGCGCAACCCACGGCGACATCCGACAGGCTCAGATGGATGCCGCTGCAGAAGGCCTTTTCGCCCAGCCCCAGCGCCATCGCCCGCAAGGACGCATCGATCTTCTGCAATTGCCGATCGATCCAGGCCTGGCTGCGCTCACCGGCCTGGCGATGCGGCCAAGTGGCCTCCAGGCGCGCCAGGATGGCGGCGTCCAGCAAGCCATCGGCCAGTGCTTCCCAGGTCTTGACCTCGGCGCGCTCGCGCCCCTGTGAGGGAATCAACTTGCCGACCGGCGACAGGGTGTCCAGGTATTCGACGATCACACGCGAGTCAAACACGGCCTCACCACCTTCCATCACCAGGCACGGGACCTTGCCCAGCGGATTGAACTGTGCGATGTGGGTGTCAGCAGACCAGACGTCTTCCGCGATGAACTGGTAGTCCAGCTTCTTCTCGGCCATGACGACCCGAACCTTGCGCACATACGGACTGGTGAGGGCACCGATGAGTTTCATGTTGGCATTTTGATCTGGGCTTTTTCCCTGTGCAGACGATTCTATCGACGCCGGGCGCTCACGCGAAGCGGATGGACATGAGGGCTTACCTACAATCGAGACATGTCCATGCCTTCGACACTTTCGGCGCTTTCGCCATTGGATGGGCGCTACGCGCACAAAATGGGGGCGTTGCGGCCCATTCTCAGTGAGCTGGGCTATATGCAGCGTCGCGTGCAGGTGGAAGTCGCCTGGCTGCTCGCGCTTTGCGAGGCCGGTCTGGCTCCCATCAAGCACTTGAGCCCCGCCGCTCGCGCCTACCTGGTCGGCTTGGCCCGAACCTTTTCCCACATCGATGGCGAATCCGTCAAACGCATCGAGCAAACCACCAACCACGATGTCAAGGCCATCGAATATTGGCTCAAGGAACGCATGGTGTCGCCGGAATTGCCCAGCGGTCTGAGGACCGAGCTGTCGAGCGTGGCCGAATACGTGCACGTGGCCTGCACCAGCGAGGACATCAACAACACCAGCCATGCGCTGCAGCTCAAGGCCTGTCGCGAGCGCGTGTTGCTGCCCACACTCGATCACGTCATCGACGCCTTGCGTGCGATGGCTCATGAGCACGCCGAAACCCCCATGCTGGCACGCACCCATGGCCAAACCGCGACGCCGACCACCATGGGCAAGGAACTGGCCAATGTCGTCGCGCGGCTAACGGGTGCGAGGACACGCCTGGCCGAAGTGCGACTGATGGCCAAGATGAATGGCGCGGTTGGCAATTTCAATGCGCACCAGGTTGCCTGGCCCGATGTCGATTGGTCGGCCCTGAGCCGGCGGGTGATCGAAACCCCGGAGCCCGCCGACGACGCCTCTGCGCTGGATGCCTACGGACTCGGGCTTTTTTATCAGGCCTACACCACCCAGATCGAGCCGCACGATGCCATGGCCGAGCTCTTCGACGCCACGGCCCGAACCAACACGATCCTGATCGACCTGGCGCGCGACATCTGGGGCTACGTCAGCCTGGGCTATTTCAAACAACGCACTCGAGCGGGTGAAATCGGCTCGTCGACCATGCCACACAAGGTCAATCCCATCGATTTCGAGAACGCCGAAGGCAATCTGGGTCTTGCCAACGCGCTGCTGCGCCACATGAGCGACAAGCTGCCGATTTCGCGTTGGCAACGAGATCTGTCGGACAGCACGGTCATCCGCAACATGGGTTCGGCCTTCGGATACACGGTGCTGGCCTGGGAGTCACTGCGCACCGGATTGGCGAAGCTTCAGCTCAATCAGGCCGCACTCGAAGCCGATTTGCTGGACGCTTGGGAAGTGATCGCCGAACCCATCCAGACCGTGATGCGCCGGTATGGTTTGGCAGGCGCCTACGAACAACTGAAGGACCTCACCCGCGGAAAAAATGTGACCCGCGATGCCTTGCATCAACTCATCCGTGACCTGGACATACCGGACGAAGCCCGCCAATCCCTGCTGGCGCTCACACCTGCCACCTACACGGGCTTGGCGTCCGAGCTAGCGCGTCGGATCTGAGTCCGGGGATTGCGCTGGCGGAGCAAGCGCGCCACCGACTTCGTTGGCGCGTTCGGCATACCGATTGAAGCGCCAGGCCTCTGCCTGCTTGGTGATGCGGCGCCATACCGCTCGCTTGGCGCCGGGGCTCATCTCGGTCCAGCGCTGCACCTCTTCAAAACTGCGCCCGCAACCACTGCAGACAGCGTCGCCCTGACTGGTCGAGCAAATGGCGATGCAGGGTGTGTCGGGCGTGCTGCGATACCAGGCCAGCCACGCCTCGCGCGCCGCCCGCGGCATGCTTGCTTCGTCGGCTTCATCCTCCCGGTGGTAGATCATCAACGCGTACACCTCGGCCAAGGCGCGGATCGGGGCCGCCAGGGTGACGCCGTCGGGCGACGGCTCGCGCTCTCGCCAGTAGTTGATGGCTGACTCGACGTCGGTGATGTGGATACCGGGCATGGAGGTGGTATTGAGGGGGGCCGATCATAGCGCTGCAAGGCTTCGCCCTGGAAAGGCACCGCGATGGGTTCTAGAAACCACCGGGATTCGTAAAACTCCTTATGTGCCAGACAGGTCGCAACCATCAAAAACAATAGCAATCAATCACCATTTGACGAGCGCTATCGGCCAATTTCCCTCAAAAAGGCCCAATAGTTGACAAGACTACTGTGTCAATGATCCAATGCGCAGCACGAAGGGGAGTAGCTCCCGTTCGTCGGTGCAAGGGAGGTGACCACTCGATTGGGCATCGCACCGGCGAACATCGCCAGTTCGTCATTACGAAGCAAAAAACTTCCGGACTGGTGGGCGCAGATTGCATGATTCCATGCCGAGCAAGACCTTCGATGGGTGCCTGAAGCAGGCGCCGTCGATGCGTTCTTGAGTTCGGCCGATTCCCACGGACGGTTGAGCTTGACAATGGCTCGCGCGCGTCCGCTCCAGGTTGTCGATCGAATCACAACTCGGAGAAATTTCGATGGAGTTCATGTCCGCCGCATGGTGGTCAGCATTGCTGGCCATCGTCCTCATTGATTTGGTTCTGGCCGGTGACAACGCAATCGTGATTGCGTTGGCGGCCCGCAACCTTCCTGATCATCTCAAGAAAAAGGCCATCATCTGGGGCACGGTCGGCGCGATCGCCGTGCGTTCCGCGATGACCCTCGTCGTGGTCTGGCTGCTGAAGATCCCTGGCCTGATGCTGCTGGGCGGCCTGGGCCTGCTCTGGATTGCCTACAAGTTGCTCGCCGACGAAGGCGACGGCGAGCACGATGGCCCGGTTGCAAACACGTTCTGGGGCGCCATGAAAACCATCGTCATCGCCGACGCCCTCATGGGCATCGACAACGTTCTGGCCGTCGCAGGCGCGTCGCATGGGTCCTGGGATCTGGTGATCTTCGGATTGCTGCTATCGGTGCCGATCGTCGTGTTTGGCAGCGCCGTCGTGTTGAAGCTGGTGAATCGCTTCCCCATCATCATCCAGCTCGGCGCGGCTGTCCTGGCGTTCACGGCGGCCAAGATGATCGTCAGCGAACCCCTGCTCGATCCAGTGTTCGACCCGCCGCAGGCGATTCACACGATTGCGCGCTGGGGCACCTATGCCGCAGCGATTCTGGGTGTGCTCGGTGCCGGATGGCTCGCCACCCGCAAGGCAGCCCCGGCTGCCGGCGCCGAACGCAGCGCCGCCTGAGGATTTCGCAGTCAGTCACGTTTCCTTCCCGTCCCGTCCTGAAACCTCGTTACATCAAACAGGAGAGTCATCATGGAAAAGATCATTGTCTTCATCGACGACGCTGCATACGCACGCCAACTGCTGGCGACGATGCGTTCACCAGGAACTCCCACGCAGTGGATCCTGGTGGCGTGCGCGCCTCGCATGAGCCGACACATCAGCAAGTGGGTCAGCCACAGCGCGCGCAAGAACTGGCGTGCCCGCTGGGCGGAAAAGCAATTCCAGGAGTTGGTCCCCATGCTGTCGGTCAGGCCAGACTCCGTCGTTCAAATGCTTGCCGAATCGCCTTTGCAGGAGTTTGCCCAGAAGCTCCTGGCGGATCACAGCAACGCCCGCCTGCTGGACGCGAGGCGTCCCAAGCTGGCACATGATCGTCCGCCCGTGAGCGCCGAGACCAGCGCTGCCCGCGCGCCCAACCGGTGGGAGCTGCCCGGCGCAGTGGCGGGGCTCGGCGCCATGCTGGTTTTGGCAGCCGAATAAGCGATCGGAACGTCTGATACCGCTTGAAGCGGCGTCATTCGCAAGCCCGGCACCTGCCGGGCTTTTTTCTGATCGCCTGGGTCGGCCCTTCACCCTGCTATTCTTTGCAGATGCGTTTGCTACTCAAGTGGTTGTTGTCTGCTGTGGCCTTGCTCATGCTGGCCCAGGTCTATTCGGCCGTCCAGGTCACGAGCTTTGGCGACGCCATGATCGCGGCGCTGGCGATCGGATTGCTCAACACATTCGTGCGCCCGTTGCTTGTGTTGCTGACCTTGCCCGTGACGATACTGACAGTCGGCCTGTTTTTGTTCGTCATCAACGCTTTCACGTTCTGGGCCGCCTCGCGCCTGCTGGATGGCTTTCAGGTGACAAGCTTCGGAGCGGCCCTGTTGGGCTCCATCCTCTACTCCATCCTGGGCATCGTCATCGATTCAGCGCTCCAGCGCCTGTTCACGAAGTCTTGAATCGATCTCGCGAACTCGCGTGGCGATGATGGCCGCGTCAATCGCATCTGCCCCAGCTCTGCCTGCAGCGCCACTTCGGATCAGGTCCTGCGCAGCCCGCAACCGATCGCGCGCGGCCTGCAGGTCTTGACGAGCAGCGTGAGACTCTGCCTCAGCACGCAAAGCCGCCAAGGCGCGGCCCTGGCGATGTAGCACTTGACTCAACAATTGCCAGGACGACGAATCGTCCGGATGAAGTGCGACGCGTTCCTGAAGGGCGTCGACCAGCGTTGAAGGCAAGGGATCATTGAGTCGCAGCAGGGCTTGCCCCCATAGCAGCAATTCGGGCCTCGCTGCGGTCACACCTGCGCCGCGCCCGTCGCCCGACAGCAGTTCGACCAAGGGAGTCCAGCGATCCTGCATCGCCAGCATCTCGGCTCGCAAAAGTTTCGTTGTTCTCCGTGACAGCGGGCCGACCTCTTGCGCGATCTCATCCAAGCGACGAAGCGCCACCGCGGCCTCGTCGAACTGTCGCAGGCGCATCTGATGAAAAGCCACACCATATTGGATGGCCACCTGCCGGGCCAATGGCTGCACCGCCAAATCCCGCGCCCTTGAGGCCGACACGTTGTCACCCGCTTCGTCCGCGGTTGTTCCCGACAGCAAGCGTGCGCGCGCAACCATCATGGCATGGCGTGCGGTATCGTCAATGGATGGCGTGGGCCGCCGGTTGGTTTCATTGCGCGGCGCCCGCATGCCGATGTCGGCCAATCGTTCGGTCGTGAGCGGGTGGGTGCGAAGGTATGGGAATGCGCCTCTATCATTGAGCCGATTGGCCCGATGCAACTTTTCGAACACGGCCTCCATCGCATCGGGTGCAAAACCCGCCTGGACCATCACCCCATAGCCGATGCGGTCGGCTTCACGCTCCATATCGCGTGAATAGTTCAGCTGCGCCTGAGCAGCCGCGGCCTGACTTCCAGCCACGACGGCATTGGTTGCGTCAGGGTTCTTGGCGGCCGCCAGCGCGCCCAGAATCAAAGCCCCAAGCAGGACAGGTGCCTGCCGGCTTTGCTGGGCTTGCATTCGCGCGATATGCCGCTGCGTGACGTGCGACATCTCGTGTGCCAGCACGGCTGCCAATTCGTCACGACTGCCCACCATGGCCATCAGGCCCAAATGCAACCCGAAATAGCCGCCCGGCATGGCAAACGCGTTGATGCTGCGATCCCGCGAGAGCAGCACCCGCCAGGCCATTCGCTCATTCATCTCATCGGTGACCTCGCCTCGCAATCGCGCAGCGCGCCGCAAGGATTGCCAGATCTCGTCGACATATTCACCCAGCACCGCATCGTCTACCCAATCCGGATCCCGGAACAGCTCGCGCGCAATGCGATCTCCCAAGCGGCGCTCAGCGGTCAGGCTCATACCCTCGTCACCGCCCAGGTTGGGAAGCGACTGCGGTGTCGCCTGAAAAACGCCCAAGAGCAATCCAAGAAAGACCAACAAGCGCTGCCAGTTCCGCCAGCGCGGGAGGAGCAGAATATCGAACCGAATGAATGGCATGGCTCGTTTATGCTGCCACAGTCTCGCCACGAAAAGGTTTTGGATTGTGAATTCGCTGACCCATTTCAACGATCAAGGACAAGCCCACATGGTGGACGTCGGGCCCAAAGCGGCCACACGGCGCGTGGCCATCGCCCAAGGGTTCATTACCATGCGGCCCCAGACCTTGGCCCTGATCGCATCTGGCTCAGC
>CAYNWR010000005.1:0-12545 GCA_964400915.1 uncultured Burkholderiaceae bacterium | reverse complement strand
TCACCCCAGCGCGGCATCTGACCTGAACTGCTCATTTCGAGACGTTGGCCATGCGACCATGCTCTTTTGATTTGCGCGCCAGCCACTGCGTGTGCGCCTTCGGAAAGGCGACGCGGTAGCGCTCTTCATGCCAGGCTGCATCATCGAAACGACCCAACAACTCCGCACTTTCGATCACCCGCTCGATCACGCGCGCCTCGGGCGAATAATGCAACAGTCGCTGGGCGCGCTCGAACACCGCATTGGCATTGGTGGGTGTCAGATCGCCAATGGTAAGTGCGGCAAACTCCCACTGATTGGTGAACAACCAGTTTGATCGGGTTCGTGCCAAGGTGTCTTCGCTGTAGGCTGGTGCTCGGTCTTCGGGGTTCAAATAGATTTGGCTAACGCGCCGATAGTCCCAGGCCGCGTAGGCAGAAAACGCCATGGTCAACGCCGCCACCGTGACCCGAATGGTCGCAGCGATCGACCAACGCGTCGTTGAATAGAGAATGGGCGAAGTGGCGTCGGAATGCGAGTCCACTGATATGGAACGTCCTTGCATCAGCATCCACAAAGCCAGGCCCAGCGCCATCTGAAAAGGCCCATACCAAAGGGGGTATTCGAGCAGACTGTGCCAACCGATCGCGAGCAGGACAAGCCAAGCCAATTGGCGGCTTACATCCTGCTCTGCCCACGGTTTGCGCCTGAACACCCACAGACCAATGGCCGCACACGTCCCCAATGCAACGGGGACACCCAATTCCACGGCCAAGTGCAGCGGCAGGTTGTGGGCGTTGTCGAGGATGTCGCAAAAGCGCTCACCAGGATACAAAGTGGCGTAGTGGGCGTAGTCCAACTCACCGACCCCCCATCCCAGCCACGGCCGCAGTGAGATGAGGTACAGCACGTTGCTCCACAGGGTCGATCTGTTGAAGCAACCTTGACCCAAGGGATCGAGACGTGAAAGCAGCCCGTGGTGCAATGGGTGCTGGCCTATGGACATGGGCAGCAGCCACGCAGCCAGGACGTAGCCGAACGCACCGACGATCAACACATGTCTGGCCATCAAACGCGAGGACCCGAAAGACCACCTCAAGGCAAGCAGCGTGACGAGTGCCCAGGCCGTCAATCCTGTTCGGGAGCCTGACGCCGCGCTCGCAGTAGCCAGCACGACCACTGTGGCAATTGCCAGTCGGTTGCCCCATTTGTCTGTTGCTGCGATCGTTCCAGCAGGGCCGACGGAACTCGTGGAATCTCGACCTGCACCCATCTGTTGCCACCAGAGCGCGCCCAAGCCAATGGCCATAAGTGTTCCGAATTGATTCCTCTGGCGCAAATTGCCAAAGGCTTGACCCAATCCTGCATGATTGACCCAGGGTGCAAACAAGGTGTCGACGCCGACGTATTGCAGCAGTCCCATGACAGCGCTGACCACGGCCGCAATGAGCCAAGCCCACACCACATTTGAAACGTCGAGAAAGCGTGCAAGGAGCAGCAAAGCTGCCAAAGCAAGGGCAGATGTAACCAATGGCACGACCGATGGCGATGGACCTGCAACAAAGGGGTTTACCCATGGAAGTGCCACCAGCACACCAACAAGAGCACGTCCAACCATTCGACGAGTTACCGTCAATCGTTGCGCTTGTCCAGAATTGGCCATGGAACCCGCGCCAACGGCGGATGCGCTTCAGCTGTGCCAGTCCAGGTCGTGTGAAGGGCCTCACAAACCGTCTTGGGCACCACCAAACAGAACCAGCGAATTCGCAGTTGCGCGCCTTCGACGTCACCCGAATAGGCAGCTGCAACCGCCCCAGCTCTCAGATTGCGCCCCATTGGCTCAGTAAACACCACAGTGTCAATCCATAGGCGTTCGGAGTCTGACCAATCCCGGTAAGGGTGGAGCCGTGCCAACAAAAATGCATCCCACCATTGATTCAATACCAGAACATTGGGTGGTTCAAATGGAATCGACGTTTCCACGCCAGCGCTCTCGAACCGAAGGCCATACATATGGGTTTCGACATTCAGGTAGTCCCGAGCCGTCAGCAGCAACATCCCGAGGGCCCCGACATACAAAGAAATGCCAATGGGCGTACCGATGCAGGTCACAGGCCGAAAGGACAATCGCGCATGGATGGCGCCTGCCACCAGGCATGCTGGCAACAGGAAGTAGGCGTAATGCAAGGGCAGTTCCAACATGGAATGGACGAACAGAACCATCAGCGCAGCCCATGCGATCAACCGCTGATTGTTGTCGATCGAAAGAAGCGCGTGTTTGACCCAGAATCCAGCAGCAACGAAGAAAATCAATGCAAGTGGTATCCCCAGCCACATCACCAGATCGAGAAACAAATTGTGGGCGGACGTAATGGCCGCACCGCCCCCAAACACGTGTTTGGCATCAATCGTTGCGAACTGGGCCTGAACCGTTTGCCCGAACCCCCAACCCAGCCAGGGTTTCATTTTGATGGCTTCGACGCATTGGAGCCAGATTTGCCAACGCGCCCCATCGGCGCTCCCACGCTCATGAGCTGACGGTCCCTCATACCCGATCCAAGCATCCATTTCGCTTCTGAGCACGACCAGCATAGCCAACCATGCAACAAGGAACAGGGCAGATATCGCATAGCCACGTGAATTGACGCGCTTTGAGAACAACGCGGAAAAAAGGACGAGAACAACCATGTTCAACCATGCCGTGCGTGAGCCCGTCATGACCACACCGACCACCAGATATGCGGCCGCCGCCAAGGCAACGGGTACCCGGATATAGCCCACTTCGCGCATCCAAGCGACCCCCACAATGGCCAACACCAGCAGCGAACCCAGTTGATTGGCCTGTGCGACATTCGCATGGTGTCGAGGTCCTGATGTCAGCAGGAGCCAAGGTCCTATTGGATCCAGTCCGAGCCACTGATGCAGGGTGATGCCGACAGACACCAAGCCCGCCATTGCCGCAGCGACCAAGAACACGGTGACAGGCTCTTTCCAGGCCCGAGATGCCCATCTTTGGCCCAGCAGAAACGCCAGTGTGGCTCCAAAGAGGTAAAGGGACCATATCCACGCAACACCATAGTGTGCGATCTTGCCGGTCAGAAATTGGAGAATCGGCAAAGCAGCAAATCCCAGCATGAAAAGGCCATGCCAGCTGAGCTGAAACGGCGTCATTCGCAGGCGCGCGAAGACACCGATGGCAGCAATGCACAGAACAAGAGCAGCCCAAAAATCTGAATGAAACGCTGCCCATGGCGGCGAATGATTCGGCGCGAGCCACGTGAGACTCAAGGCAGTGGTCGTGAAAACCAACCAGAGATTGTTAAAGACCGTCATTCCAGATTTCTGCAAACAGTCCATGCCTAAAGGCGAAGCCCCAAGGACACATTTCGCCGAGCCGCACGGGAAATAAAAAAGGGGGCCGAAGCCCCCTTTGGGAATGCCCACTGGGCTAAATATGCAACATCACTTGCACGAGCCAGGCATCCACTTGGGATTGATAAAACCAGAGCACTTCCATTCAGAAATAGCTGAAGCAGCGGTGAACACGGGCGACAGCTTCACGATCAAGTCGGTGGTGCCCGAGGCTGCAACGACATTGCCCGACACCCAAATTGCCCCATTGGCATCAATGATCAAAGAATTCGCATACTTGGTCGAAGTAAATGCGCCACAGGATGCAGCCAACGACGCAACCGGCACGCCAGACTGCAGATTCTCACTCACACAAGTACGGGCCGAACTCGCAGCCAGCACGACTTCCGAAGCCTTCGCCCGGTTGGTGTAATCCTGATAAGCCGGCAGTGCGACTGCAGCCAAGATGCCGATGATGGCCACCACGATCATCAGTTCGATGAGGGTGAAGCCCTTTTGGACAGAACGGGTCATGGGTGAACTCCTTGATGAATGATTAAACCACGCGCCAGTTTAAGGCAGTTTCCATGCCAAGCCCAAAAGGCGCAGATTTGGCGCTTGAAAGGTGTTGGAAACGGCCGACGATCGCCAATCCTGTCAGATGCGGGAGCCATTCCACTTCAGGAACTGACAAAAATGTTCGGCAAGCCGTGGGCATCTTGGGATTGCTACTTGATACAAACCGTACGGACCTGCTTCAAATCGGTCAGGCCCATCATGATTTTCTCCATGCCGTCCATCTTCAACGTGCGCATGCCTGAGGCAACCGCCGCAGTAAAAATCTCTGCGACACGGGCCCTTTCCTGGACCAGTTTCTTGATGGTGTCATCTGCAACCAGCAATTCGTGCAGGCCCACGCGGCCCTTGTAGCCGGTCTTGTTGCACTTGTCGCAGCCAACCGCACGATACAGCTTGAGCTGGCCTTCCTGCCCATACAACTCCACCCAGCTTTCCCAGAGCTTCTGGGTTTCGCCGCTTTCGTCGGCCTGCCAGGCCGCGGTGTGGCGCAGTTCTTCAGCGTACTCACGGATGAAGGCCTTCATTTCGGCCCGTTCCGGCACATAGGACTCTTTGCAGTCGCATAGGCGCTTGGCCAAGCGCTGGGCCAGGATGCCAAGCAGGGCGTCGGCGAAATTGAACGGGTCCATGCCCATGTCCAACAGCCGCGTGATCGATTCAGGCGCCGAGTTGGTGTGCAACGTGGAAAACACCAGGTGCCCAGTGAGCGAGGCCTCCACGCCCATGGATACGGTTTCCTTGTCCCGCGATTCGCCAACCATGATGATGTCGGGGTCGGCACGCAAAAAGGCCCGCATCACCAGCGCGAAATCGATGCCGGCCTTTTTGTTGATCTGAACCTGCCGCAAGCCTTTCTGCGTGATTTCAACCGGATCCTCCGCAGTCCAGATCTTCGTATCGGGCGTATTGAGGAATTTCAACACCGAGTGCAAGGTGGTCGTCTTGCCCGAGCCCGTTGGACCGCAGACGTAGAACAGTCCGTAGGGCTTGCTGACTGTTCTTTCCAGGTTGCTGCGGTTGTGCGGCGTGAGGCCAAGTTTTTCAAGCGGAATCGGCTCGCCCGAGGCCAGAATACGCATGACAACGTCTTCGACGCCGCCTGCTGAAGGAATGGTGGCCACGCGCAACTCGATGTCCAGCGGGGCGAACTTCTTGAACTTGATCTTTCCGTCCTGCGGCTTGCGCCGCTCAGAGATGTCCAGGTCGCACATGATTTTCAGACGGGTGACCATCGCCTGCCTGAAACTTGCAGGCACCTCAATGTAGGGCTGCAAGGTGCCATCGATGCGGAATCGAATGCCCGTTTTGGCCTTGCCGGGCATGGGTTCGATGTGGATGTCCGACACCTTCTGGTGATAGGCGTCGATGATCACCTTGTTGACGAACTTGACCAGTTCATTGTCCGCCGCAGCCGACTCCAGCGAGTCCTCGGCGACCAGCACGTCGTCATCGCCGCTGTTGAGGTCTGCCAGCATCTGGTCGATCGAACCGGAATCTGCACCGGCTCCATAGAACTGGGTGAGCGTCTGCTCGAAATCATGCAGCGTGGTGACGTGATAGGCAAACTTGGAGAACCGAGGAAAGATCTGCGGGACCAGTCGGCTGGACCGAGTGGCCTCAGGATCCAGGCACATCACCAGCAGTCCTTCGGTGCTGTCTTCCAGCGGAACCCAGCCATATTGTTCAAGGAACTCACGCTTGAGCGCGCCATGGAGCAATTCCGAACGGATGCGTCCACTGGACCAAGCCTCGTACGGCACGCCAAAAAACGCGCTCAGCGCCTGCCCGATCTGTTCAACCTTGATCTGATGATCGGAAGCCAGCAATCGTTCGACCGAAACGCCCTGCTCCCGGGCTCGCGACACGCACTGCGCCAGCGAATCCGCGCTGATCAATCCATCGGTGATGAGCTGATCGTAGTGAGTCGCCTTGCGGCGCTGTGATTCCGATGCGCGCGCAAAACGCTGCCGGAACGCGGTGCCCAGGGTCTTGCAAATCTGCAGAACACCTTCAACATCCAGATTGCTGAAGGGCCGGTCGTTCTTGGTGTTGATGATCTGCAGCACACCATACAACTGGCCCGATTCCATGATGGGCGCCACCAGCATCTGCTTGGATCGGTAACCCGAACGCTTGTCGACCTCTCTCAGAAACGCCAAGGCCGGGTGGATCCGCTTGAGCGCCGCTTCGTCGTAGACGTCCTCGAGATTGAGCAACTGCTTGCTGAACGCTGCGAATCCGGCCAGGCTTTGCGGGCTGATGGGCAGCTTCAGTTCACGGCTGGTGTTGAGTCCTGTCTTGACCTTGGAAATAATGGCCGACTGGTCATCGTTGACAGCGTACAAAGTCAAGCGATCGGCATTGAACAATCTGCAGATATCCGCACTGGCATCGAGCATGATCTGCTCGATGTTGTCGGTGGCATGAATCAGTGTCGTGACTTGCTGCAGTTGACGAAAGAAGAGCGCCTCAAATGACACCCCACGTCGCTCGGGCGGAAGCTTCTGCGATTCCAGAAAGGCATGCTCCGAATCGCGATCAACGGTTGCTGGGTTGAGAACAGCGCTCAAAGGTCAAACTCCTGGCCTGCCTGCAACCAACGGATGTCGTGGGGAATATCTCCCTGGTGACGCGGCTCCTGATCAAATCGCTGGATCTCATCCATGATCAGATCGGTCTCGGACGGCTTGGTGTGGGTGATGTAGATGGGATAGTGCCGTCCGGACGCGATGTTGTCCAGTTCTTCCGCCAATACCACGGGTGACAGGTGCAGGCTGCGCTTGGCCAAGTCACGCTCGCGATTGGAAAAGGCCGTTTCGATCACCAGCATGCCAACGTCAAGCTCGTTCAGGCGCGTCCAGAACGCTGGGTTGCGCTCGGTGTCGCCGCTGAACACCCAACATTTTCCGTTCGGGTGGCAGACGGAGTAACCGACCGCCGGCACCGTATGGACCGCCGAAAGGGGTTCGATCCGCTTGCCGCCCACCAAAACGGGCTCGCTCAATTTGATCTCCGAAAATTCGATGAACGGTGCCTGCGGGGATGGGATGCGACTGAAATCGGGCCAGATGGAGTTGTTGAAAATATGCTCGCGCAGCGCAGCGATGGTTCCAGCCAGCGCGTGAATGCGCAAGGGAGTTCTCCGCCAGGCGGCAACCGAATCGACCATCAGCGGGAGGGCCGCCACATGGTCCAAATGCGCGTGCGTCAGGAAGACATGCTCGACACGGCGCATTTCGTCCAGGGTCAGGTCACCGACGCCCGTTCCGGCGTCGATCAAGACATCGGCATCGACCAGAAAGGAGGTCGTTCGGCATCCTCTTGCGATCGCCCCCGAACACCCAAGCACCCTGACCTTCATTCGCTGCCTTCCTTGCCCTGAGTCCTATTTGGTCTCGAAATCCGTTGCCCCGTCCCAGGCGGGATCGAAAGGACGAAGTCTGGCCGATTCGAGACGCTCCGCGTAGAGGCTGTACAGCGCACATTGTGGCCAATTTCGTGACAGATGCCGCAATTCTTCTCCACACGCCTGCCAGTCCTGGCGCCGCCAGGCATGCAGGCAGCGTTCCCAGCACTGCAACTCATCGGAAAGATCGGAGGCTGGAGACCGCGGGGTAAAGATGTGCACGGCCGTGTCCTTGCCCTTGACCCGGACGCGGTCAAGCTCCTGCCACAAGAAGTGCGGCGCCGCAGACCGACACGACTCGCTGGCGACGATGGCAACGCCATAGATCTTCGACAGGCCCTCCAGCCGCGAGCCCAGATTGACCGCATCGCCAATCACGGTGTAACTGCGCCGGATGTCTGAACCCATGTCGCCCACGCACATGAGTCCGGTGTTCAATCCAATGCCGATGCCGATGGACGGGAGGCCTCGCTTTTGACCCTCGGCATTGAATGCTTCGATGGCCTGCACCATTTCGGTTGCGGTTTCAACCGCGCGCACCGCATGTTCGGCGGTTTCGACGGGCGCACCCCAGAACGCCATCACGCAGTCGCCCATGTACTTGTCGATTGTTCCCTGATGGGCGCGAATCACCCGGGTCAGGCGCGTAAAAACGTCGTTGAGCAATGCTTGAAGCTGGGTTGGCTCCATGAACTCAGACATCTTGGTGAAGCCCCGCATGTCGCAGAACATCACCGTCAAATCGCGGTTGGCTGCGTGCATCGAGTAGTTTTCGGGGTTCTGCACCATGACGTCCACCAGTTCGGGGGGGACGTAAGTGCCAAACAGTCCAGCCAGGTCGCGCTTGGAACGGCTCTCAACAAAGTATCCGTAGCTCATGTTCAGCGCAAAAGCCGTGACCACAACGAGCAGCGAGGCCGCCAGCGGAAGCACCAGCCCCTCACCCAGATACAGCCAGAAGTTCAGACCGCACAGCGCGAGAAACATCGCGGCGCTCAAAAGCACCGCCCGCCCAGCTGTCAAGCGCGGAAGCCAGAATGCAAGCGTCAACCCGGCCAACACCAACAAGGTCACTTCGTAGTTCCCCGCGAAGTCGGGGCGGACCAGCAAGGTGCCATCCAACAGCCCGGAAAGGACGTTTGCGTGGGCCTCCACACCAGGGTACACAGCCTCGACTGGTGTCACTCGCAGATCGACCAAGCCCGGCGCTGTCGTTCCGACCAGCACAATTCGGTCTTTGAGCGTTTGTGGTGCCAGGCGCCCAGCCAACAGGTCCGCCGCCGACACGTAGCGATAGGAGCCACCGGAAACACCACCCGGACCTCTGAACGGCACCAGCGCGGCTGCCCGTTCGTCCACGGGTATGGGCAGCAAGCGCCGGTCCTTGAGCAGATTGATGCTGGTGAGCAGGGCCTTGTCAGGCGTCGCCCCATCGGTTTCGACAAAACCGGGACTGACACTGGCGCCCTGAAGAAGCGATCGAAACATCGCCAGCGCCAGGGATTCGTAGTAGCGCCCGTTGTGCTCGGCGATCAATGGGGTGGAGCGCACCACCCCATCGATTTCCGGGATGGCATTGACAAAGCCCGCCATCGGCGCTGCCTCAGCCAGAACAGCAAGATTGGACCCATAGCCACTCCATTGGCTAGCGCCAAATGGACGACCGGCCAAAACATCAGGCTCGAACACCGGTGCAGGCAACCGACCCGAAGTGCGACCTTCGCGATCGCTGGTCAGGTAGTAGCCGAGCACGACCGGGCGTCCCTGTAGCGACGCCGCAAACCGCCGGTCATGATCGATCTCGGGCGCGAGCGCCTTGAGCGCATCCTGGTAGGCCTGCACGTTGCGCAGCGGCCCTTCTGCCAGCTTTTGCATCTGGGCCAGGCCAGAACTTTCGTCGGGTTCGGCAAAAACAACGTCGAAACCCAGCAGGGCTACGCCTTGGCGGTCGAACAGCTCGTCCACCAGCTGCGCAAGGCGGTGGCGCCCCCAAGGCCAGCGCCCGACCTCGGCGAGGCTTTTCTCGTCGACATCGACAATGACGACGCGCTCGTCCAGCGTGCGCGGCATGAAGTGACGCAAGCGCAGGTCGTAGAGGATGTCGTCGAAGCGCCGGACCAAATCCAATGGCACGTGGCCCGTCGTGTGCAGCCACCCCAGCACCACCGGCAGCAACGTGACCGCAATGCGCCTTCCGTGGCGGCAGGCATATTGAACCAGAGCGCGGATCACGTTCGTTGACCTGCGCCGGACGTTGCAGCGGGTCGAATTACAACTGAACGAACTGCATCTGCGTGCCAGCCAGTTCCAGCACGTCGCCGTTGCTCAAGGGCATTGCTTCGGTCCCGACTGGATTGCCATTGAGCGTCGGACGCGTTGCGCCGTCCACATGGGCCAGGACAAACGCATGGGGTCGACGCGTGATCGACGCGACCGCGACACCTGGCTTGCCCAAGGTTGTAACCACCTTGGTTAAAGGCACCTCGCGGCCCGCAGCGGTTCCGGACAAGACCTTGATGGCCGCGCGAAGTGTCGGAACTTCACCGGCACCGGAACCCATCCCGGGTACTGCAGCGCCGGGTTTGAGAACCATGGTCTTGTCGCTATCGCCCGCTGCGCTGTCCAAGGCAAAGCGGATGCGGTACTTGCCAATTTCGACCATGTCGCTGTCCTGCAGCAACTGTCGCTTGATCGCCTTTCCATTGACATACGTGCCGTTGGTGCTGTTGAGATCCTCCAGGTAGACCTCGCTTCCGGTGATCTGAACGACCGCATGCTCGCCGCTGACCGCCAGATTGTCGATGACCACATCGTTGTATGGGCGCCGCCCGAGCGTCGTCCGGTCCTTTGTGAGCTGGACCTCTTTGACCACCACCCCGTCAATGGACAGGATCATCCTCGGCATTCACTACTCCTCGTTTCGCGGCACTACCTCGTCGATCCCGCGTTGCCCCGGACGCTCACCCTGGCGAGCCGCTCCCCAGGATCTTGGAGATCAGCGTCTTGCGACCAGAGCTGTCGGGCGCTCGCGCAAGAATGACGCTGATATTATCGCGCCCGCCGTTGGCATTGGCGGCATCAATCAGGGCATCGGCCATCGCGCTCAGCGAAGCGCCAGCTGCCAGAATGCCTGCAATGGCCGAATCGTCGACCATATCGGATAGACCATCCGAGCACAGCAGATACAGATCGCCGGGTTTGACGGCATGGTCGTTCAGGTCAAGCAGCACGCCCTCTTCGACCCCCAGGGCGCGTGTCACCAGGTTCCGATGAATGGAAATGGCCGCCTGCGCCGGCGTGATCAGGCCCGCGTCCAGTTGCTCCTGCAACAGCGAGTGGTCACGGGTAATCTGCTCGAAGACACCATCACGCATCCTGTAGCAACGCGAATCGCCGATGTGCCCGACATAAAGGCGGGCATCGTGAAAAAGGGTGACCACCAGGGTTGTGCCCATACCGGCGTAGTGCGCATTGGCGTGAGCAGCCCGCAGGATGGAATGGTTGGCATTGCCCACGCAGATGTCCAACGCCCGACGTATGTCGCGCGCACTGGCGCGCTCAGCCGCCTGGGCCAGCCAACGACCCAACTCGCTGCCCAGAAATGAGGTCGCCATGCCGCTGGCGATCTCGCCAGCGTTGTAGCCCCCCATCCCGTCCGCGAGCACAGCCAGCGAACAGGCCGGATCAACAAGGACCGAGTCCTCATTGTTTTCCCTGGCCAATCCCGGGTGTGTCTTGGCGACGAATTCGTAAGTCATCCAGCCAGTGTCAAGTCATGCCTTCGCGGCGATCATAGTCGTTCGCAGGAATGAATCGGCGGCCGAGCACCGGACTTGCGGGTCGCGATCGAGCCAGGCAACCAGGGCATTGCCCAGCGAGGCATCAAGCGCAGGCGCGAGTGCCGTCAGATCGGGCAGAGGATCATTTGCAATCGAATGCAACAAGGCAGCCAGAGACTCTCCCGTGCGCGGCGGCCGGCCCGTCGCCGCGAACCACAAGCTCGCCCCCAGTGCGTACCAGTCGGTGGCTGGCGTGGCCGCCTCAGCCACCCGTGTCACGATTTCCGGTGCCAGATACGCCGGACTGCCCGCAAAGGCCCGCGCATCGAAGGGTTCGGCACCGATTTGCCGTGCCATGCCGAAATCGATCAGCACGGCACCGTTGGCTTCTGCGTCGATCATGATGTTGGCGGGCTTGATGTCGCCGTGTGTGTAGCCAGCCTGGTGCACCCGGGCCAGCGCCTGGGCCAGCGCTTGAGCCAGGTGCTGGACATCTCGTGCCTCGATCGGACCGCCCTCCTGAACCCGACGCTCCAGATCGCAGCCGGGAATCCGGGCCAGCGCCATCCAGGCCATGTTCTCGTCCGACCCCCTGGCCACGAGAGCAGCAATACCCGGCCCCTGCACCACCGACAAGGTGGCTGCTTCATTTTCCAGTGCACGCAAGCGCACCAATGCGTCACCTGCCGGACCCGCCCCTGGCTGGCCCGGTTTGCGCACCCATTTGATGAGCAGTGGGCTGCCCGAATCTGGGTCGGTGGCATCCAGCTGCCAGGACATGGCGCCAGCGGACTGTCGCGGGCCGACGATACGAAACCGCCCGAACGCCGCTGCAGGGATTGCGGCGGCGCCGGCAGATGGCAGCTGCACGGATGGCTCCAACCGATGGCGACGGGCACGCAGCAGCCAGCGCACAAGCAGCAGGACAACGCCCAAGACGGCGGCAGCACCGAGCAGCCAGCTTTCCATGATCGATCCACGCATACAGCCTCCTGGACGCAAGAAGGTGCACGTCCTGCGGAGGCTTCAACACAGAAGCCAGACGCCAGTGCCAGAGACCTGCCGCCCTCACGTCACCGTGAAGGTGGGCCCGGCGCCAGCGTCAATGGCTGGGAATTCTGTCGGATTCGGCCGCGCGGCGGGCCATGTACTTGCCCACCACCACCACCAAGACAGCACAGGCGGCCTTGACGGCATAAGCCAGAACGCCATTGCCGTCAAAAATTTCCTTGACGGCCGGGTCGTGGGTGATCGCATCACCGGCCACCCATCCGATCAAGGCCGCGCCCAGGGTGATGATGACCGGGAAACGCTCCATGAGCTTGATCATGATGTTCGAGCCAAAAATGACCAGCGGGATGCTGATCGCCAACCCGGCGATCAGCAGGGTGTAGTTGATTTGCCCGTCAATCTTGGCGGCCAGTGCCACGGCGATCACATTGTCCAGGCTC
>CAYNWR010000004.1:0-24641 GCA_964400915.1 uncultured Burkholderiaceae bacterium | reverse complement strand
TGGCCGATCTCGTAGACCGACCACCAGGGCACTTCCTTGACCTCGAGCGAGTACGGATGGAGGATGCGTTGGGCCGCTGCGATGAGCTTGTCCGATGTGATGTTGCGCGCGGCCACACGCTCGTCTTCGCCCAGCTTGTCCATCTCGACGTAGATTCGAAACAGGTAGCCACCCTCGCGCGGGATGATGAGCAGATTGCCTCCGTTGGCGGACTGCACCGCCACCTTGTGGCGCACATCGGGAAAGTCCGTCACCGCGAGCACATCCATCACGCCCCAGGCCTGGTTGGCGGCATCGCCCACCAGGTCCCGGCCAATGGCCTTTCGCACCGCACTTCGGGCGCCATCGCATCCCACCACATACCGGGCACGCACCGTTTCGATCTGGCCCGCGTGTGCCGCGGCTGAGCGCTCCAGCCGCACCGTGACGGGACGCTCGCCGCCGGCCGGGTCCACGACCACGTCCAGCAGGCGCCGGCCATACAGGGGCTCCATGCGTGTTGGTGCGTTGCGCATGAGGTCGAGATAGAAGTCGTGAACCCGTGCTTGGTTGAGCACCACGTGCGGGAACTCGGACAGGCCGTCCTCGGTGTCCTGCACCCGACCATGCCGCACGATGTGGGCCGGGTTTTGCGCATCGGGCTTCCAGAAGGTCACTTCGTTGATCCAGCAGGCCTCCTTGAGCACGCGCTCAGCGAAATTGAAGGCCTCGAACATCTCCATCGTGCGACAGGCGATGCCATCGGCCTGCCCGAGTTGAATCGGACCGTCCTTCTGCTCGACGATGCAGGTGCGGATGTCCGCGAAGGCCGACAACTGTGCGGCCAGCGTGAGGCCCGCCGGGCCGCAGCCCACGATCAGCACGTCCACCTCTTGCGGTGCAAGGTCGCGCGAGGGGCTGGTTTCGGCCGCTGCCGCCTCGATGTGGGGATCACCGGGACGAAACCCGTTGAGAAAAAACTGCATGGAAGTCCTCGGGTGGTTCGACGCCGCGCGGCCATTTCAGTCCACCCGACTGCCGGGAGGGGAGGCACCGCGTCAAAGCTGCCGATTCTTCAGCGCACCATTAAATCAATCAATGTGATGTCGGTAATAATTTCAATAAGCGATGCTTATGGAAAAACTCGACAACATCGATTTGCGGCTGTTGCAGGTTTTCGACCATGTGTACCGACTGCGCAATCTGTCCCGCGCCGCAGAACGCATGGGCCTCACGCAACCGGCCGTCAGCCAGGCCCTTGCGCGCCTGCGCCGGCATTTCGGCGACCCGCTGTTCGTGCGGGCACACGGCTCGATGGAGCCGACGCCGCTGGCCGAGCAGTTGCACACGCTGGCCAGCAATTCGATGGCCCTGCTCGAAGCCCTGCTGGTGTTTCAGCCGAGCTTCGATCCACAGACGGACACCCGCAGCTTTCGCATCGGCATGACCGATGTGGGTCAGGTGGTCATCCTGCCCACGCTGCTCAACACCCTGGCTCGGGTGGCGCCTCACGTCCAGGTGGCCGTGCACCAGATTGCCGCCGATTCGGAGGACCAGCTGGAGCGCGGCGCGCTCGACCTGACCTTGGGATTCCTGCCCGATGCGCAGGGCGGGTTTGTCCAGCAGCCGCTGTTCCATGAGCGCTTTTCCTGTCTGGTGCAGCGCGACCACCCGCGCGTCGGCGCCTCCATGTCCCTGCGGCAATATCGGCAGGAATCGCACGCGGTGGTGAACACACCGGGCACAGGGCACTCGATCGTCGAACGGAGCCTGGCTCGCAAGGGGGTCGTGCGGCGCACCGGGGTGGAGATGCCCAATTTCATCGGCCTGGCCATGATCGTGGCCAACACCGAGCTGGTGGCCACCCTGCCCCATCGGGCTGCCCAGATCCTCAGCCAGGGCGCGCATGTGCGCCTGGTTCCACTGCCCGTCGACATCCCCGGTTACCACGTGCGCCAGCAGTGGCACGAACGCATGCAGCGCGACCCAGGGCACGTGTGGCTGCGCAGCCTGATCGCCACCTTGTTCAAGTCCGCTTGACGACTGGATGGAGCTGCCATCTTGGCGCTCGATTCACAGCCGTCGAGGACTTCAAATGATCTCGAAATAGCGCTTGAGTTCCCAATCGGTCACGGCGTCCTGCCACTGGCGCCACTCCCACTCGCGGGTGGCGGCAAAGTGATCGACAAAGGCGTCGCCCAGCCAATCGCGTGTGGTTGGCGACTGCGCAAAGCGCCGGGTGGTCTCGATCAGGCTGCGCGGCGCCCGCGGGATGTGTTCGGCGCCTTGATTGGTCCCCGTGATGGGGGCGGCCGTCAACTTCAGACCCTTCTCGACGCCTTCCAGCCCCGCTGCAATGACCGCTGCCATGGCCAGGTAGGGGTTGACGTCCGCCCCGGGGCAGCGCGTTTCCAGGCGAGTGGACTTGGGGCTGCCCGCAATCACGCGGAAACTTGCCGTTCGGTTGTCCATGCCCCAACTGGGCTTGACCGGCGCCCAGAACCCGTCAACCAGGCGCTTGTAGCTGTTGATCGTCGGCCAGAACATCGGCGCAAAATCCATCAGGCAGGCGATCTGGCCGGCCAGGTAACTCTCGAAAAGCTTGCTCATCGACCGTTTCGACTTGGCATCGAAGAACAGGTTGCTCTTCCCGTCGGACAGGCTTTGGTGGATGTGGCCCGAGCATCCCGGGTACTGCTGGCTCCACTTGGCCATGAAGCTGGGCATGATGCCGAAGCGCGCGCCGATCTCGCGAGCGCCGGTCTTGAACAGGATGGCGCGATCGGCCGCCTCCAACGCACTGCTGAAGGTGATCGCCACCTCGTACACGCCCGGACCGGTTTCGGTGTGCAGCCCTTCGATGGGCACCCCAAAGGCCAGCATCTCGTCCATCAGGGCGTTGAAGAAGCCTGGGTTGTCGGCCATTCGCAGCAAGGAATAGCCAAACATGCCCGGTGTCACGGGTTCGGGCGCGACGCCTTTCTTGGCGGCCCAGCTCTGGGGGGTCTCGCGAAAATTGAACCACTCAAACTCCATGCCGGCCATGGGTGCCACGCCGAGCTTTTCGGCGCGCTTGAGCACCCGCTTGAGCGTCTGGCGCGGACACACCGGATGGGGCTGGCCATCGGCACCCACAAAGTCGCCCAGGAAGAACGGGACGTTCTGGTCCCAGGGAACACGCCGCGCGGTGTCCAGATCCAGACGCGCCATCGCATCGGGGAAACCATGCTGCCAACCCGTCACATGGGTGTTGTCGTAGCAGTTGTCATGGGCGTCCCAGCCAAAGACGACATCACAAAAGCCGAAACCGCCTTTGGGTGCAGGTTCTGCGGCACCCAGGAACTTGTCGATGTGCAGGTACTTGCCGCGCAGAATGCCGTCGATGTCGCTGACCGCGACCTTTACCTTCGTGGCACCACTGCGTCGCAGTTCGGCCAGGGCCGGGTGGGGTTTTGTCGCCATGGTTGCTCCTTGGTGGTGGGTATCGTGCCGATGCGTGTCCCAGGACGGCTCCCGTCACGAGCGCGCTTCGGATCAGGCGGGGACACCCGAGGCGATGCCCAGATCCGCCAGCGCCAGACGCACCGCGTGCACGGCCTGCTGGATTTCATTGGCACCAATCGCGCCGATGCACCCAACCCGGAAGGTCTCGACCTGGGTGAGCTTGCCGGGGTACAGAATGAAGCCATGCGCCTTGGCCGCCAGGTAGAACGCCTTGAAGTCGTAGCGCGGGTCGCCCGGGGCATGGAAGGTCACGATGATGGGCGCTTGAATGGACGGGTCCAGGAAAGGCCGAAAGCCCAGGGCAGCCATCCCGTCGATCAGCAGCTTGCAATTGTTTTGATAGCGAACAAGCCTTGCAGGTTGCCCGCCCTCGGCCTCAAACTGCCCGATGGCGGCATCCAGGGCCACCACCACGTGCGTGGGCGGCGTGAACCGCCACTGGCCGGTCTTTTCCATGTAGCTGTACTGGTCGTGCAGATCCATGGCCAGCGATTGGCTGTTGCCCGCACACCGATCCAGCACATCTTTGCGGATGAAGACAAAACCCATGCCTGGGACGCCTTCAAGGCACTTGCCGCTGGCGGCAATCAGGGCGTCGAAGCGCGTCTTGCGCGCATCGATCTCGATGGCCGCAAACGAGCTCATCGCGTCGACAATCAAGCCCTTGCCGCGCGCCGCGCACACGTCGGCCACCGCCTGCAAGGGGTTGAGCACGCCGGCACCCGTTTCGCAATGGATCATGACCACATGGGTGACACTCGGATCCTGAGCCAGTCTTGTGTCCAGCGCTGCCGGCGAGACGGCCTGATCGTCGGCGCACTCCAGCACCGAGGCACGTCGCCCCATCATCTGGGTGAGCTTGGCGGCACGCTTGCAATAGGCCCCGTTGTCCATCACGAGCACATGGCCGTCGCGCGGAACCAGGGTGGCCACCGCCGCCTCCACGCTGAAGGTGCCACTGCCCTGCAGCGGTACCACGACATGCGAATCCTCGCCATGCACCACCTTCAGCAGGCTCTTGCGCACCCGGGCCGTGACAGCATTGAAATCGGCGTCCCACGATCCCCAGTCGCGCAACATCGCGAGCTTGGTCGTCAAGGTGGTCGTCAGGGGGCCTGGTGTCAACAGGATGTGGTCGCGATCGGTCATGGGGTTCTCCAGGCCTGGGTGCGGCGATTGACCCACCACCCAAGGGCTGTGAAGGCAAGCATGGAAACACTGGACACGGCCAGGATCAGGACCGCCATGGCGGCGGCGGCGCCGATCTCGCCGGCCTCGTCAAGGTTGAGGATGGCAATCGATGCCACCTTCGTCTCGGGCGAGTACAGAAACACCACAGCAGAGATGGTGGTCATCGCATTGATGAAGAAATAGCGCGCGATGTCGATCAGCGATGGCGTGCAGATGGGCAAGGTCACGCGCCAGAAGGTTCGCCACAAGGGCACCTTCAGTGACGTGGACACCGCCTCAAACTCACTGTCCAGTGCCTTCAGCGCCGTCACCGCCGTGAGATGCCCGGTGGTGTAGAAGTGAGCGATCGTGCACAGCGTCAACAGCGCGGTTGTGTGGTACAGACCATTGAGCGGGTTGTTCGGCTCATTGAAGAAGAAGATGTAGCCCAGCCCAAGCACCAGGCCGGGCACAGCCATCGGCAGCATGGCCAGCAAGCGCACGACACCTCGCAGCAAGGGTGCCGTCTTGGTTTTTTCCAGCAGATAGGCCGCCACAAACACCAGCGCCGTGCCGAAGACCGCGGTGCCGGCCGCCATCTTCAGGCTGTTGACAAACCCGACGCCCACCTCGGCATCGACCAGGCCGAGGACGTAGTGACGCACGCTGGGGCTGAGGTTGTAGGGCCAGAAACTGGCAAACGAGGCGAAAACCGCCATGCCCAGCATGGCAAGCATCAGGCACGCGATGGCCACGCAGAAGGCGGTCATGACACCGTCGCGCACGGACGAGGGTTTGGGCGTATAGGGCACGGCTCGTGCCGTCAGCATCGCGGTCTGGCGTCGACTGACATGGCTGTCGACGCCGAAGGTGATCACAGCCGGCGCCAGCAGCAAAATGGCCACCACCGCGCCACGCGCGAAATCCTGCTGGCCGATCACGAGCTTGAACACATCGGTGGCCAGGACATTGAAGTTCCCCCCAATGACCTTGGGGATGCCGAAATCGGTTATGACCAGCGTGAAGGCCACCAGGGCTGCCGAGATCAAACCATATTTGGCGCCCGGCAGGGTGATGGTGATGAACTTGCGCCAGGCCGACGTGCCCATCGCGTCGGCAGCCTCGTACAAGCGGGCATCCGACAGGCTCAGTGCCGTCACGAGGATCATGAGCACATGGGGAAAGACCGCAAAACACTCGGCAACCACGATTCCTGCCGGACCATAGATCGAAGCGATTCCGAGCGGGGCCAGCCAAGCCTTGAGCACGCCCTGGTTGCCAAACCAGTAGATCAGCGAAATCGCTGACAACAACGATGGCGCGAGCAGCGGGATCAGGGTGATGCCGCGCAGCACGGCCTTGCCCCGCATGCGACTGCGCGTGAGCGCATAGGCAAAGACAAAGGCCAGGGGAACCGTGACGGCCATGACCAGCAACGACACCCACACGCTGTTCCACAGGCTTTGCAACAGCGCCGGCGTGCGCGCATAGGCGACAAAATTGCCAAGGCCGACGAACTCGCCAGCCTCTCCTTCCATGGCCCGCCACAGGATCGAACCCAGGGGCAAGGCGAGAAAGCAGATGAGCAACAGCGCGACACCCAGCAGCAAGGCCTGCGCCAGGCGATCCCCGCGGTGGGCACGAAGCCGCACCGGTGCACCGGACGGCAGTTGCGTCGGCGCCAGCGCAGCGTTTGACGCCATCAGAACACCCGCACGCGCTCAGGCATGAGGCGCAAGGGCAGGCGCGCGCCCGGTTCCAGCGCCTGCTCGGCAATGAAGTTCAAGGACAGGTAGACGGTCAATCGATGATCGCCGAGCGCCGGCGAAGCCACCCGGACGTGGCAATACGAGCCGAGAAACTCGATTTTCTCGACCGTGGCCTCGAACACATGCGCGTCGTCAGCGGCAATCGGCCGCGCCAGGATGTCCTCGGGACGCAGGTACACGCGCGCTTCACCGTCGGCGCGCCCCTGGACAGGCAGGCGCAAACTGCCAATTTCGGCAAGGCCTCCCGTCACGTGGACCGGCAACACGTTGACCTTGCCGACAAAGTCGGCCACAAAAGCGGAGCGCGGTTCGCGATAGATGTCGATGGGTGCGCCGACCTGCTCGATTGCCCCGTGATTCATGACGACGATGCGGTCGGCCACCGACAGCGCCTCCTCCTGATCGTGGGTGACCATGATCGTGGTCACACCGACCTTTTGCTGCAGGGCACGGATCTCCTGGCGCAGGCGAACGCGTTCCAGCGCGTCGAGCGCCGACAGGGGCTCATCCAGCAGCAGCAGCGACGGTTTGGTGGCCAGTGCGCGGGCCAGGGCGATCCGCTGCTGCTGCCCGCCCGACAGCTGTGCGGGAAACTTGCCTTCGCTGCCAGGCAAGCCCACCAGCTTCACGAGCTCGCTGACACGGTTGGCGATCTCCTGACGAGCCACGCGGCGATTCACCAGGCCGTAGGCCACGTTGTCGGCAACGCTGAGGTTCGGGAACAAGGCATACGACTGGAAGACGATGCCGTAGTCGCGTTCGGCGGGCGGCAGGTCCGATATGTTGCGCCCGGCCTGCCAGACCTCGCCGGCGCTTTGAACCTCCAGCCCTGCGATGATGCGCAGCAGCGTCGTCTTGCCGCAACCCGATGGCCCCAGGAAGCAGACAAACTCGCCTTGGGTGATGCTCAGATCAACATCGCGAAGGGCAACAAAATCGCCGAACCGTTTGTGGATGCGCTTGAGATCGAGAAACACGTCAACAGACAACCCATGCCCTCCCGGCAGACAAACCGAGAATTACCGCTTCTCGGTCTTGCCATCGTAGCGCTTGGTCCACTCAGCAAGGATGCGCGCACGGTTGTCCGCCGCCCAGCCAAAGTCCATCTTGACCAGACGCGCCTCATAGTCCTTGGGCACATTGGCCAAAGGCGCTGCAACACCCGGCTGCGCCGTGATCGCAAAGTTCTTGCCATAAAGCAGCATCGCATCCTTGGACGACGCCCAATCAGCGAGTTTCTTGGCCGCTTCGAGCTTCTTGGTTCCCTTGTGGATCGCAAAGGCTTCCAGATCCCATCCCAGGCCTTCCTTGGGGAAGACCAGGTCAATCGGAGCGCCTTTGGCCTTGTTGGCATTGGCACGGTACTCAAACGAGATCCCCACCACGAACTCGCCAGAGGCCGCCATGTTGCACGGCTTGGAACCCGAGTGGGTGTACTGGGCGATGTTCTCATGCAGGCCGTCCATGAACTTCCAGCCACCACCCTTGCCGTTGTCGTCGCCAAACAGGGTCAGCCACGCCGTGACGTCGAAGTAGCCGGTGCCGCTGGACGCCGGGTTGGGCATCACGACCTGGCCCTTGTAGATCGGCTTGGTCAGGTCCTTCCAGGTTTCGGGCTTGGGAATGTTGCGCTTCTGTGCTTCGACGGTGTTGAAGCAGATCGTCGCTCCCCAGACGTCCATCCCAAACCAGGCCGGAACTTTCTTCTTGTCGCGGTACTGGCTCATGATCGCGTCCAGGTTCAGCGGCGCGTAGGGCTCCAGCATGCCCTGCTTGTCCAGCAGTGCAAGGCTCGACGCAGCCACCCCCATGACGGCGTCCGCTTGCGGATTGGCCTTTTCAGCCAGCAGCTTGGCGGTGATCACACCCGTTGAATCGCGCACCCACTTGATCTCGACTTCGGGGTGAACACGGTTGAAACCTTCCTGGTACGCCTTGAGCTGATCGGTTTCCAGCGCCGTGTAAACCAGCAGCTGGGTCTTCTGCGCCACCGCAGCGCCACCCACCAACAACAAGCCCACTGCCGCCAGGCCATGGAGAAACGCTGTCCGCTTCATGAATGCTCCTTCACAATCAACAAGTTGCTGCACAGACTCGCAGGATACACCGGCGTCGCGCCAGTGTCTCGGCCTCATGCGCTAAATTGCGGTCATGAAACCTTCATCCAAACGAGCTAGGCGACGGCGGTCCCCGTGACCTTGACCTGGGGAGTTGCGCTGGCTGTTCTGCTCGGCGCGCTGTTGCATGCATCGTGGAATGCGCTGGTCAAATCGAGCACCGACAAACCGCTGGACACGGCGCTGATCCATCTGATCGGCTCCGTCGTGGCCATCCCGGGCGTCCTGGTGTTTGGCTGGCCTGCCGCAGCGGCCTGGCCCTACCTGCTGGCGTCGATGGCCATCCACATCGCCTACTACATTGCGCTGACCGGCGCCTATGAACACGGCGATCTGAGCCTGACCTATCCCCTGATGCGCGGCTCGGCACCCATGCTGGTTGCCTTGGCTTGCACCTGGGGCCTCGGCGAATCCCTCTCGCCACTGGCCTGGAGCGGCATCCTGGCGGTCAGCGCCGGGGTGCTCGCCCTGGGTCTGTCGCGCCATGCACTCGATTCGCCACGGGCCGTGAAGTTCGCACTGGCCAACGCCTGCGTGATCGCCGCCTACACGGTGATCGACGCGCAGGGCGTGCGGGCGTCGGGAAACGCCATGGCCTATGTCTTCACCCTGTTTGCCTTGGACGGGTGGCCCTACGGCCTGGCCGTGATGCTGCGCCGCGGGCGCCCTGCCTGGGTCTACACGGTCGGGCGCTGGCCTGTGGCGTTGGGCGGCGCCCTTGCATCCCTGGGCTCCTACGGCATCGCGTTGTGGGCCATGACGAGAGCACCGGTTGCCATCGTTGCTGCGCTGCGTGAAACCTCGGTGCTGTTTGCGACCGTGCTGGGCGCCTGGCTGCTCAAGGAACCTCTCTCGATGCGGACGGTCGTCGGCACACTGGCCATCGCCGCTGGCGTCATGGCCCTGCGGATGGGATGATTCAACGATGCAAGTTCCAAGCCATTGCCAAACCGTGATTGTCGGCGGCGGAATCGCCGGATGTTCAACGGCTTACCACCTGGCCAAACTGGGCCGCAGCGACGTGCTTGTGCTCGAGCAGGGCAAGCTCACCAGCGGCACCACCTGGCACGCGGCAGGCCTTGTGGGACAGATGCGCCCGAATCGCAACATGACCCGCATGAGCAAGTACGGCATCGAGCTGTACGCCACCCTGGAGCAGGAGACCGGCCTGGCCACCGGCTGGCGGCAGTGCGGCAGCGTCAACGTGGCCAGCACCCCCGAGCGCTTGAAGGTGCTGCGTCGGCAGGTGGCGTTGGCCCGCAGTTTTGAAGTCGAATGCCACGAGATCTCTCCCCGCGAAGCGGGCGAACACGTGCCGGTCATGCGCACCGAAGACCTGACCGGCGCCATCTGGCTGCCCGGTGACGGCAAGGCCAATCCCGCCGATCTGTGCATGTCCCTGGCCAAGGGCGCCCGCCAGCGCGGGGTGCGCATCGTTGAAGGCGCCGAGGTGACCGGTGTCGTCGTGGAAAACGGCAGCGTCGCCGGTGTGCGTGTTCAAGTCGCTGGCGCGCAGCACACCGTGCGCTGCGAATCCCTGGTCAATTGCGCTGGCCAGTGGGCGCGCCAGTTTGGCGCCCTGGCCGGTGTCAACGTGCCGCTTTTCTCGGCCGAACACTTCTACATCGTCACGGCACGCATCGCTGGCGTGCTGCCCACCATGCCCGTCATGCGCGACCCGGACGGTTTCATCTACTACAAGGAGGAAGTGGGCGGCTTGCTCATGGGTGGGTTCGAGCCCAAGGCCAAGCCCTGGAAGGTGGACCCGATCCCGGCGGACTTCCAGTTTCAGTTGCTTGGAGAGGACTGGGATCAGTTCGAGATCCTCATGACCAACGCCATCCATCGCACACCCTGCCTGGAAACCGCCGAGGTCAAGATGCTTCTCAACGGCCCGGAGAGCTTCACCCCCGATGGCAATTTCATCCTCGGCGAAGCGCCGGAGCTGCGCAACTACTTTGTCTGCGCGGGCTTCAATTCGGCAGGCATTGCCAACAGCGGCGGCGCGGGACGTCTGATGGCCGAATGGATCGTCTCGGGCGAGCCCAGCACCGATCTGTGGGACGTGGACATCCGACGGTTTGGCGCGTTCACGGGCAACCGCAAAGGGCTGTCCGAACGCACCAGCGAGACCCTGGGCCTGCACTACGCCATGCGTTGGCCGCGCCAGGAGCTGGAGACCGTGCGCCCGCTGCGCACGTCGCCGCTGTACGACCTGTTGGCGGCCAAGGGGGCCGAGTTTGGTTCGAAGAACGGCTGGGAGCGCGTGAACTACTTTCGCCCCCCCGCAGCGCCAGCGTCGGACATCCGCGGTCACGCGCCGCGCCCTGCATATACCTTGGACATGCCAGACTGGTTGCCTTGGGTTCAGCAGGAGCAGCGCGCCACCCGCGAGGCCGTTGCGATTTACGACCAGAGCAGCTTTTCCAAGCTGATGCTGCAGGGGCGCGACGCACTGGCCGTATTGCAGCGCCTGTGCGCCAACGACATCGATGTGCCCCTTGGACGCATGGTCTACACACCGATGCTCAATGCGCGTGGCGGGATCGAGTCCGATCTGACCATCACACGGCTGGCACCTGACCGCCAGGGCGATCGCTTTCTGATCGTCACGGGATCGGCACAGGCCACACGCGACGCCGACTGGATCAGCCGTCACATCGCCCCCCAACAACACGCCGCCCTCGTCGACATCAGCGCAGGCGTCACCGTCCTGTCGGTCATGGGGCCCAAGGCGCGCGAGCTGATGGCCCGGGTGAGTCCGGACGACCTCTCGCCCAGCGGCTTGAAATTTTCCTGGACGCGCGAAATCGATCTGGGCCATGCGCGCGTGCGCGCGGCACGCATGAGCTATGTGGGTGGGCCGGGTTACGAGCTCTATGTTCCCGTTGAAATGACACGGCATGTCTACCTTGCGCTTCATGAAGCGGGGCACGACCTTGGTCTGACCGATGCGGGCTACTACGCACTCGATGCGCTGCGCATCGAGCAGGGGCGCAGGGCCTGGGGCGCCGAGCTTGGGCCCGACGAAACGCCCTGGCAGGCCGGCCTGGGCTTTTCGGTGAAACCAGACAAGCCCGTCGACTTTCTGGGCCGTACCGCTTTGCTCGCCGCGCGGGACCAGCCCCTGACCAAGAAACTGGTCACCCTGGTGGCCCAGACATCCGACCGCTACCTCTGGGGTGGCGAACCGATCGTGATCGGCAACACGATCTGCGGCGAACTGACATCCGCCGGCTGGAGCCCGCTGACCGGGGCTTGTGTGGGCCTGGGGTATGTGCGGGGTGCCTGGGCCCACACGGCGGTGCACGGCCTGGACGCGCAGGTTGAGCTCTGGGGCGAACGGGTGCCCGCGCGCCTGTATGACCGTTGGCCCACCTGATTCGTCGCCCCGACGGCATCCGGCTTTGCGTCAGGACACCGCGCCGACGCCATAACGCCCGCGCAGCAGCTCGCCCGCTGCAAAGCGTTCCAGGCGGTAAGGCGCCAGGGACACATCGGTCTGAAGTCCCAACGCGGCCTGGGCGATCACGCGGCCAACCGCCGGCGAGAGCTTGAAGCCATGCCCGGAAAAGCCCGTTGCAAGGTACAGCCCCTGGACACCGGGCGCGGCGCCCAGCACGGGGTTCCAGTCGGGGGTGACGTCGTACACGCCAGTCCACGCGGAGGCCAGCCCCGCTTCCCCCCAGGCTGGGAATCGATCGGCCACCTGCTCGCCGATATCCGCCACGAGATCCATGGATACATCGCCGGGCGCGACGTCCGGCGTGTCAAGGATTTCGCCGGCAACGCCTTCGCTGACCAGCATCTGGTTGCCGCCATAGCTGCGGGTGTACAGCAGACCACGCGACGCGAGATCCTTGAACACCGGCATGTGTCGGGTATAGGGCGAAGCCTCACAGGCCAGCGCCAGCACACGATGGCGCTCCGCAACAACGGGCACTTCAACGCCCACCGCCGCGACCAGCTCTGGGGTCCAGATGTTCTGCGCGCTCACGACCACGGGCGCCGCCCACGGGCCGGCCGCCGTCTGCACACCCACCACACGGCCAGCCACGACCTGCAAGGCATGAACCGCCATCGATTCGACGATCCGCACGCCCCGGCGGCGCGCCGCCCGCGCATACGCGGTGGCGGTCAGGTGGGCGTCGGCATAACCTGCGTGTGGCTCGTATCCGATCAAGGCCGCATCGTCGAAGCGGGCGATGGGAAACAGTTCACGCGCTTGCGAAGCGCTCAGGCGCTGTACGGCAATGCCCCGCGTGAGCTGTGCCGACAGCGCTGCATCCAAGGCCTGCGCCTTGGCCCCATCGGGCGCTGCGATCAGATAGCCACATTCGACAAGGCCGCAGGCCGCCTCCTCATCGTCCAATTCCTGTGCGAAGCGCCGGAACACGGTCAACGACCGAACCGCCAGATCGATGTTCTCGGGAACCGAATAGTGGGTGCGCAGGATGCCGCTGCTCTGGGCACTGGTGCCCTCGCCGATCCGTCCACGGTCGAACACCACCACGCGCCCCGCACCCAGGTGCGCCAGGTTCCACGCGATGGAACAGCCGACGACCCCTGCCCCGATCACAATGACATCTGCCGTGTTCACCACCGGAGTATCGCCCCGCAACGGGGCGATCGACGGACTGGGGTATCTCTGGTTCACGGCATGCCCGGCACGGACTATGCTTGTCACCCCAACGCGTTGAACCAAACAAAGGAAACACCACCATGGGAATCGATCGCCGCACCGCCATCGCCACTGTCGCCGCCACCACGCTTGGCCTGGGCGCCCCCGCCCAGGCGCAATCGCGCATGTTCTTTGGCATTGCCACCGGCGGCACAGGCGGAACCTACTACCCCCTGGGCGGCATGCTCGCCCAGCTGATATCCAACAAGGCAACGGTGGGCAATCAGAAGATCTCCGCCACCGCCGAAGCCGCCGGTGCATCGGTGGGCAATGCCAAGTTGCTGGGCAACAAGGAGATCGAGTCGGCCTTTGTGGCAGCTGACATCCTGGACGCGGCCTACAACGGAAGCGGCCAGTTTCAGGGCGCAGCACTGAAGAACCTGCGCGCGCTGGGTGCCTTGTATCCCGAAACCGTGCAGCTCATCACGCGCGCGGACTTCGGGATCAACAGCGTGCGCGATCTCAAGGGCAAGAGTGTGTCCTCGGGTGCACCCGGATCGGGCCAGTACCAGTTGCTCACCGACCTCCTGCGTGTGCATGGCATGAACCGCAACGACGTCAAGGAAGACCTGTCCTCGTTCACCCAGGCCGTTGACAAGATCAAGGACGGCAACCTGCACGCCACGCTGATCACGGCGGGCGTTCCGACGTCGGCGGTGACGGACTTCGCGCAAAGCCATGCGCTGAAGGTCATTGCGCTGGCGGGGCCCGAGATCGACGAGTTGCGCAAGCAGCAGCCCTACTACGCGTCGGTGCCGCTGCCAGCCAACACCTATAAGGGCCAAACGGCAGCCGTGCCCACGCTGGCTGTGATGGCCGTGTGGGCCACCCATGCCGACTTGTCCGAGCCGCTTGCCTACGAGGTCACGAAGGCCTTGTACGAAAACATCAACATCATGGGCCAGGTGCATGTGCAGGGCAAGAACATCAGCCTGAGCACGGCCACCGCCGTGGGCACGGCCCCCCTGCATCCAGGCGCGGCCCGTTATTTCCGCGAGAAGGGCGCGCTACGGTGATTCACCGCCTGAAGGCGGCTGGTCCGGTTGCACGACTGCGCTTCCTGGTGCTCCCGCTGCTGTGTGCGGGCGGCGTGGGCGCTTGCGAACTGCAGCTCATGGAGCATCGCAGCGGCCGCGAGCTTCTGCGAGTACCCATGGCTGCCGCTTCTATGTCGGTGTCGTTTGTCCATTCCGTGCTGGGCACCCCGGTGAGCGACCGCTACGTGTGGCGCAACGACGCCTGGCACCTGGTTGCCGAGCGTTTCGAGGGCGAGGGCTATGGCCTTCCGCAATTGGCGCAGGCGGGCGAACAACTCTCACGATCGGGAACGGGGTGGCTGCTCACCACCAACCGGCGGATGGACCCGCTGGTTCTGCGCGTTGCACCCGCAACGGCCATGCGAATCGAAATGGACGATGGCCGGGTATGGCCCCTTGACGCCTGGACGGCCCGCGCGCTGCGCCTGAATGCCGTGAATTGCAGGACCCCCCTCTCATGAGCGCTGCGACGCCCGCCCAGGACGAAGTCGATCGCCTGATCGAACAATTCGACCCCGAATCCAACTTCCGCCGCTTGGCGGGGCTGTCCGCCGGGATCGTTACGGTGTTGGCCGTGGCCCTGTCGGCCTGGCACTACTACACCGCCGGCTTCGGGCTGCACAACGAAATTGCCCACCGGGCCATCCACCTCAGTGTGGTCCTGGGCATGTGTTTTCTGGTGTTTCCGCGCCAACGGCGCCTGCCAGGGCCCTGGGAGTGGATCGTCAGCGCCGGCCTGGCGACCTTCTACCTGCTGCTGGGTTGGGGCTTGCTGCAGGGCTTGACCGAACCGGTGCCCGGCGGTGCACGCTGGGTGTTCATGGCGGTGTTGGTGGCCATCGCGGCCTTGGCCTTGCCTTTGCCTGTCTACGACGGCAGCCACCAACACATTCCGTGGCGCGACTGGATCTTCGCGGCCGTGGCCTCGAGCTTTTCCCTATACCTGCTGTTTGGATTCCACGACATCTTCATCGTGCGACCAGGTCACCACTCGCCGCTGGACCTGATGTTCGGCGTGATTGCGATCGTGATGGTGATCGAGGCCGCGCGACGCACGATGGGCATCTTCCTGCCTCTGCTGGCCGTGGCCGTGGTGCTGTACGGCATCTTCGGGCCCCACCTGCCCGGTGGCCTGGCCCACCGCGGCTACAGCGTGCCGCGCATCGTGGCGCATCTGTACAAGGGCACCGAAGGCATCTATGGCATCCCCGTGGGTGTGGTCGCCACGTTTGTCTTTCACTTCGTGCTGTTCGGGATCATGGCCCAGCTCACGGGCCTGGGTCAGTTGTTCGTGAATCTGGCCACCATCGCGGCGGGTCGGTTCTCGGGCGGTCCGGCCAAGGTGTGTGTGGTCTCCTCGGGTCTTTTCGGCATGATCTCCGGCTCGGCCATCGCCAATGCGGTCACCACCGGCGTGATGACGATTCCCCTGATGAAGAAGGTGGGCTTCTCCCCGCGCTTTGCGGGCGCCGTCGAAGCCTCGGCGGCTTGCGGTGGCCAGGTCACGCCGCCGATCATGGGCGCGGCCGCGTTCATCATGGCCGAGACCTTGGGCATCCCCTACAACCAGCTGATACTTGTTGCCATCGTCCCGGCTGCCTTGCACTATTTTGCGATCCTCTGGATGGTGCACCTGGAATCGAAACGACTGGGTCTAGCCGGCATGGACCCGAAGGACATTCCGACCTTGCGCAAGGTGTTGGCCAGTTCCTGGCACCTGTTCATTCCACTGGTGGCGATGGTCACGTTGTTGCTGATGCAGTTCACGCCCTTCCTGGCAGCGTTCTGGGGCATCACGCTCACCATCGTCTGTTCCTGGCTGCCCGCCCTGATGCGCCGCCTGCCCGGCGGCCTGGGCCACGGGATGGTCGGCCTGGCGATCACCCCACGGGCGCTGGTGCGTGGTTTTGACATGGGCGCTCGTTCGGCGCTGTCCATCGGTGCCGCCTGCGCCTGCGTGGGCTTCGTGCTGGGCATCACCACCCTCACCGGCATGGGCTTCAAGTTCTCGGCCTTTGTGCTGGATCTGTCGGGCAGTGCGGCGCAGGCCGTGATCGCGCTCGATGTCGGGCGCTGGTTGACCCTGCAGGGCGTGACGGTGTTCTTCGGACTTCTGTTCACGGCCCTGGCTTGCATCATCATGGGCACGGGCGTGCCGACCACACCCACCTACATCATCCTTGCCAGCATCGTCGCGCCGGCCTTGGCCCAATTGGGTGTGCCGCAACTGGCCACCCATTTCTTTGTGTTCTATTACGGCGTGCTTGCCGATGTCACGCCGCCCGTGGCCCTGGCCGCTTTTGCCGCAGCGGGCATCGCACGCAGCGAACCCATGCGCACCGGCATGACGGCGTTTCGCCTGTCGATGGGCAAGGCCCTGGTGCCGTTTGCCTTTGTCTACACACCATCGATGCTGTTCATCCAGTTCACCTGGGGCAGCTTTGCCCTGGCCCTGGTGTCGGCCACGGTGGCCATCATGGGCTTGGGTGCGGCCTACACCGGCTTTCTGGGTCGCCCCATCGGGCGCATCGCGTTCTGGGCCTTGAATGTGCTGTCGCTGTCGCTGGTGTTTGCCAACCCCTGGGCCAGCGCCGTGGCCGTGCCCGCTGTCCTGCTGATCCTGTGGTGGCATCGACCATCGGCGCCCAGAAGCCACTGAAATGTTCAAGCCCGCTCCCAACTCCCTGTTTGCGATCCTGCTGCGCAATCCGTGGTGGATCAGCCTCTTGATCGCCGGGCTGCTGATCCTGGCCGCCAAGGCCTTCTTGCCCGCCGACTACTGGGTTGCAGGCGCCCTGGGCAGTGCGCCCTTTGTCGTGATCGGGGTCATGGCGTTCAGGCGCCAGTGGAACAGCCTCAAGCCAGAGCAGATCGACGCCTTGCTCGCCGATATTCGCGAGATGAGCTGGCCTGCCTTCGAAAAGGCCCTGCTCGAGCGGCACGCTGCCCAAGGCTGGGAGCGCGTGAACCCAACACCAGGCAAGGGTTCGGGTTCAGGCGATCCGGCTTCCGATTTGGTGCTGAGCAAGGGTGGGCAGCACCTGTTGATCTCCGCGCGCCGATTCAAGGCGGCCCGCCACGGCGAGGACGCTGTCGCCGCGTTGGCCAAGGCCGTCGAGCGCATGCGCGAGACCGAAGGCCTGTGCGGCGGCATGTATCTGGCTGTGGGTGAGTTGTCTCCGGCTGCTGCGGCGCTTGCCAGACAAAGCGGCATTGCCGTGCACAACGGCGATGCGCTCGCGCGCTGGTGGCATGGCACCCAAGTTAAGAAAAATAATAGCAAACAATGAAGCATGGGCGCTCGCTAAGCGCCGTTTTGACTTCAATCTGCGCCTAAAGCCGACGCCAACGGCTCAGCAGGCCCCAAACGGCCAGTGCCCAAAGGGCCAAGCCCCACAGCCCCGAACCGGCGCCACCGCCGCCAGAACCGTCGCCTGCGCCCCCACCGCTGCCGTCCGGCTGCGGGGTGGTCCCCGGGGCCGTGCTGCTTTGGGCGAGGGCCAAAGCACGATCTGCATCGAGCAGGCCGGCACCACAGCTCGTGTGGGTGCAATTGCAGACTTCGGGGTTGCCGATGCCGCAGCTTGCGAAGCCGGACACAAAGACATGAGGGCGCGCCGACGCCTTGAGCAATTCGATCAATTGCGCAGGGGTCAGCGCCGGATGGACCGCCAGCATCAACGCCGCAACCGCGGCCGCCTGGGGCGACGCAAAACTGGTACCCAGCTTGAATCCATATTGGTCCACACCCGGCAGGTGGGTCCCGGCGTTGCTGGTGGAGTAGATGCCGAAGGCCTCGTCGCCACCGGGCGCCATCAAGGCCGTGTTGGCGCCGACGTTGGAATAGCTGGCCTTGAGGCCGTTGAACTGCACCGCGCCGACGGTGAGCACGCGCGCGCAATCGGCCGGGCGTCGCAGCGCGCCGTTGCCGTTGCCCGCCGCAACCACCAACAGGCTGCCGGCGGCCGTGATCTCGTCGATCACATCCTGGTAGATCGCCGAGCACGGTGCATCCCCACCAAAACTCAGATTGATCACGCGCGCTGGCTGGGTGTTGATGGGCGCGCCCGCCACAGCAAGCCCCGCTGCCCAGCGCATGCCGTCCAACAGATCGGACAACAGCGCGCCACATTTGCCCGAGACCCGAACCGGCAGCAGGCGCGCACGCCAGTCGATGCCGGCGACACCCTGGCTGTTGTTGGTGCTGGCGGCGATCTGCCCGGCGATGAATGTGCCATGCCACGAGCTGTCTTCCACAGGGCAGCCGGCAAACACCGCGGGCTGGCTGACCAGGTCGTTGAAGCTCACCCAATCGCCGGGATCGGACGCATCGGTGTCACGCCCGTCCCCATCGTTGGCGTATTCGATCTCGCTGACGAAATCATGGCCGTTGAGCAGGCGCCCCTGCAGGTCGGGATGCGATTTGCGCACGCCCGTGTCCAGCACGGCCACGGTGACGCTGGTGTTGCCCGTGCTGCGATCCCAGGCCGCCGGCATGTTGAGGGCAGCGGGGTGAATCGTCGGCGCGGCCAGATGCCATTGCAGGCTGTAGCCGGGATCGTTGGGCGTGACGGCCTGACGCCGGATGCGAACATCGGGTTCGACAGCGAGCACCTCGGGATGCGCGCGCAAACGTGCCAGGGCCTGCTCCAGCGCCGCGCCCTGCAAGGGTTCCGCCCAGGTGATGAGATGCCGATCGGTGCCCAGCGCCCGCGCAGGCTTTTGTATCGAAACCGACAGGCCAGCCGCCGCCAGAACCCGTGCCGCTCGCTCGTCGCTGCGCTCCGATGCACCCTGCACCATGGCCCGCCCGGGCGCGGCCCACTTGACGATGGCCCCGGACACCGGTGCGCCCGATCGCGCCTGGGCATGCGCCGCCGGCCCCCCGATCGATAGCATGGTGTGAGCCAATCCGAGCACCACCACACGCCGTGCCCAGGAGGGCCAGACCGTGACCCGGGTGCCGGTGAGACGAAGGGTGTTCATGCTACTTTGTAGCACGTCGTCCCTGGGCACAATCGATCGATCGATGACTTGCCCCGCGGTGGACCGCGAGACCCATGACACGCTTGATTGCAAAAGACTGCGCAGTGACCCTGAGCTTGCGCCTGACCGATGGCCACGGTGGCGTGCTCGACGACGGACGTCGTCCCGTGGCGTATCTGCACGGCGGCTACGACAACCTGTTTCCCAAGCTTGAGGCGGCGCTGGAGGGCCAGCCGGTCGGGCAACAGGTGCGCGTCCACCTGACTGTCGACGACGCGTTTGGGCCCCGCGACGAATCGCTGGTGCGTACCATCCCCAAGAGCGAGTTTCCCCCTGGCGTCAAGGTTGGCGGCGTGCTGCGCGGCACGGGCGACGATGGCGCCGAGCACGACTTTCACGTGATGAAGATCAAGGGGCCCGTGGTGCACCTGGACGGCAACCACCCGTGGGCCGGGCGCGAGTTGCAGGTGACGGCCAAGGTGCTTGCGGTGCGCGATGCCAGCTCAGAGGAGATCGCCCATCGCCACGTGCATGGAGACGGCGGGCACCACCATTGAGGCAGCGGCCCAGCGGTGCTGGCGTGACGATGGCCTGTTCCGCTGAGACAGGCCCTCAACGGCGCTTGGGTTGTGTGAGTCGGCTCTAGTTGGCGCCCAGCGCCCGCACCACCGCATCGCCCATGGCGCTCGTCCCCACACGCCGACACCCGGGTTCGGCGATGTCGCCCGTGCGATAGCCCTCGGCCAGCACTCGCCGCACAGCGGCCTCCACACGCGCCGCCGTGTCGTGCCGATCGAAGCTGTAGCGCAGCATCAGGGCCATCGACAAAATGGCCGCCAGCGGGTTGGCCACGTCCTGCCCGGCGATGTCAGGCGCCGTGCCATGCACGGGCTCGTACAGGCCTTGTTTGCTGCTGCCCATCGAGGCCGAGGCCAGCATGCCGATCGAGCCCGTGAGCATGGCCGCCGCATCCGAGAGGATGTCGCCGAAGATGTTGCCCGTGACAATCACGTCGAACTGCCGGGGCGCTCGCATGAGCTGCATGGCCGCAGCGTCGACAAACAGGTGGCTCAGCTCGACATCGGGGTATTCATGCGCCACGCGCGTGACGGTGTCGCGCCACAACTGGCTGCATTCGAGCACGTTGGCCTTGTCCACCGAGCACAGGCGGCGGCGGCGCACCCGTGCCGTGCGAAATCCCACGTGCGCGATGCGTTCGACCTCGCTTTCGCTGTAGACCATGGTGTTGAAACCTTCGCGTTCGCCGCGGGCATTGGTGCGGATGCCGCGCGGCTCGCCAAAGTACGCGTCCCCCGTCAGTTCGCGCAGGATCATCAGGTCCAGCCCTCGCACGACCTCGGGCTTGAGCGTGCTCGCACCCAGCAGCTCGTCGTACAACACGGCCGGACGGAAATTGGCAAACAAGCCCAGGGCCTTGCGCAGGCGCAGCAGGCTGGCCCCAGGCCGCTGCTCGAACGGGATCGCTTCATCCCCCGGCATGCCGGCCGATCCGAACAGGATGGCGTCGGCCTTCTGGCAAAGCGCCAGCGTGGCGGGTGGCAGGGGATCGCCGGCGGCATCCACACCCGCCTGGCCGACCGGTGCCTCGGTCAATTCCAGCGATTGACCCGAACCGACCGCTGCGCGCAGGACTTTCACGGCCTCGCGGGTGACTTCCTGGCCTATGCCATCGCCTGGCAGAACTGCAATTTTCATGACGGATGTGGGTGGTGGGTGGGCAAGCCGTGGCGCGCCTCGTACTCGGTAATCAAGCCCGACAAGGCCAGGGTGTAGTCGATCTCGTCGTGGCCCGCGAGCAGGCAATCGCGCGCAAAGGTGTCGATCGCAAACCGGTGCACATGGACATCGGGCGTGCGCACCGTCTGGGTCTCCAGGTCGATGGCCACACGCGCACCAGCACGCTCCTGAATCGCCAGCAGCAAGGCGTCGACCACGTCGGCCGCCAGCACGATGGGCAGGAACCCATTCTTGAGCGCGTTGTTGTAGAAGATGTCACCGAAGCTTGGGGCGATGGCAGCCCGAAAGCCGTGGTCGTACAGCGCCCAGACCGCGTGCTCGCGCGAAGACCCGCACCCGAAATTGTGACGCGCCACGATCACGCGCGCGCCGGCGTAGGCCGCCTGGTTGAGCACAAAGTCCGCGTGCGGTGTCCCGGCGGCGTCGGCGCGCAGGTCGCGAAACAGATAGGGCCCGAAATCATCGGCGTAGGGCTTTTGCAGATACCGCGCCGGCACGATCTGATCGGTGTCGACGTTTTCGCGCGCCAGCGGCAAGGCGATGGACTCCAACTTGCCAAAGGGTTCACGGGTTCTCATGGCAAGCGCCCTTGCAGCAGTGGCCGGACGTCGGTCAGGCAGCCCGTGACCGCAGCGGCAGCGGCCATGGCCGGGCTGAGCAGGTGCGTGCGCGAACCCGGCCCCTGGCGTCCCTGAAAGTTGCGGTTGGACGTCGAGGCGCTGCGTTCACCGGCGGGCACGGTGTCGCCATTGGTGCCCAGGCACATCGAACAACCGGCGTGCCGCCATTCGAAGCCGGCGTCCAGCAGGGTGCGATGCAGGCCTTCGGCCTCGGCCTGGGCGCGCACAGCCGCCGAACCCGGAACGGCCCAGGCGCGAACGCCCGGCGCCACCTTGCGCCCCCGCAGCACGGCCGCCGCCGCACGGAAATCCTCGACACGGCCGTTGGTGCACGATCCGATGAACACATGTTGCACGGGCGTGCCGGCCAGCGTCGCCCCGGGCACAAGGCCCATGTAGTCCAGGGTGCGTGTCAACGCCATACGGCGTTGCGGATCGGGCTCGGCCGCAGGGTCGGGCACGCGGGCACCGATTCCTGCGACGTCCTGCGGGCTGTTGCCCCAGGTGACCATGGGCTCGAGCGCCTGGGCGTCCAATTCGACCTCTTGCTCGAAACTGGCATCCGAATCGGTTGCCAGCGAGCGCCAATCCTTCACCAATTGCTCCCATTTAGATAGCATCTGCGCCGGCACGCAGCGCACCAGATGCTCAAAGGTGGTGTCGTCTGGCGCGACCATGCCAGCCCGGGCGCCGGCTTCGATGCTCATGTTGCACACCGTCAGGCGACCCTCGATGCTCAAGGCGCGCATGGTGCTGCCCGCGTACTCGATGACGTGCCCCACCGCGCCGCCCGCGCCGATGCGGCCGATGAGCGCCAGGATGATGTCCTTGGCGAACACGCCCGGAGGCAAGGCGCCATTCACCAGCACCCGCATGCGCTTGGGTTTCTTTTGCCACACGGTCTGCGTGGCCAGCACGTGCGCCACCTCCGAAGCGCCGATGCCGAAAGCCAGGGCGCCCATTGCGCCGTGGGTGGAGGTGTGGCTGTCGCCGCAGACCATCACGGTGCCCGGCAGGCTCAGGCCTTGTTCGGGCCCGATCACATGCACGATGCCCTGAAGCGGATGATCGATGCCATAGAAGCGGATGCCATGCTCGGCGCTGTCACTGGCCAGGGCTTGGGCCATGGCACGCTTCTCGTCGTCGAGCTGGTCGGCCAGATTGCGGCTGCCCGTGGGCACATAGTGGTCGGCCGACGCCACCGCCAGCGAGGGCGAGCGCACCTTGAGCCCACGCGCGCGCAGGATGTCGAAGGCCTGGGCCGAGCCGTCCTGCACCAGGTGGCGATCGACGTACAACAGGTGGGCTCCATCGGCACGCGTTGTCACCACATGACGCGCCCAGATCTTGTCGAACAAGGTGCGCGGCTGGGTGCTGCGCACGCTACGCCCATCACTCGTCATTCCCGCTCCCCCATGATGGCGCGCTGTGTGTTGCTCATTCGGCCTTGATTCCCGCCGCCTTGATGATGCCCTCGTAGCGGCGCATGTCGGCGGTGACAACACTCCAGAAGTCCTCGGGCGTGCCCCCACCCACCTGGGCGCCGAAATCGGCCATGCGCCTTTGCACATCGGGCGTCTGCAGCAGGGCATTGACCTCGCGGTTGATGCGCTCGACCATCTCGCGCGGCAGGCCCACCGGGCCCATCAGGCCGTACCAGCCCAGGCAGTGCACGTCCGGGATGCCCACCTCGTCGAAGGTGGGCACGTTGGGCAGCGCCGGATTGCGCACCTTCGAGGCGACCGCCAGCGCGCGCATCTTGCCACCCCGGACAAAGGGGATGCAGGCCGTGGTGTCGAGCATCAAGGACACATGCCCGGCCACCAGATCGGTCTCGGCGGGGGCGGTGCCCTTGTAGGGCACGTGCACGATGTCGATGCCCGTGCTCACGCGCAGCATGATCGCGGCCAGGTGCTGCGACGAACCCACGCCGGCGGAGCCGTAGTTGAGCTTGCCCGGATTGGCTTTGGCGTGGGCGACCAGCTCGGGCGCCGTCTTGAAGGGCGAATCCGTGGGCACGACCAGGATGTTGGGTACGGCCATCGCATAGACGATGGGCGCGAAATCCTTCGCCGGGTCGTAGGGCAAGGTCTTGAACAGATGGGTGTTGACGGCGTTGGGGCTGAGCGATGCCATCAGCAGCGTGTACCCGTCGGGCTTGGCGCGCGCCGCCATCTCGGTGCCGATGTTGCCGCTGGCGCCACCGCGGTTGTCCACCACGATGTTCTGGCCCAGGCGCTGGCCCAGGCCCGGCGCGATGATGCGTGCGGATGTGTCCACACCACCACCCGCCGGCCAGGGCACGATCAGCCGGATGGGGCTCGAGGGCCAGGGACCTGTTTGGGCGTGGGCAGGCAGGGCGCCGGGCAGCACCAGGGACGCTGTTGCGGCGCCCAGTGTGCCCAATGCGCGGCGGCGATTGGGTTGATGCATGGCAATGTCTCCATTGGCGGCGGGGTCTGTTGCCCAACCTGCTCACGCACCATGCTAGCAGGCCAGCACGAATCGTGTTGGCCGGCACCGGCGCGACGCGCTCAGCGGCTGACGACGCGCACCATCTCCAGGCACTTGTTGGAGTAGCCCCACTCGTTGTCGTACCAGCTCACCAGCTTGACGAAAGTGCCGTCCAGCGCGATGCCGGCGTCGGCGTCGAAAATGCTGGTGCGGGTGTCGCCACGGAAGTCGGTGGCCACCACCTTGTCTTCGGTGTAGCCCAGGATGCCCTTGAGCGCGCCCTCGGACTGCGCCTTCATTTCGGCGCAGATGTCCTTGTAAGTGGCTTCCTTGTTGAGCTCCACCGTCAGGTCCACCACCGACACGTCGCTGGTGGGCACACGGAAGCTCATGCCGGTGAGCTTCTTGTTCAGTTCGGGGATCACCACGCCCACGGCCTTGGCGGCACCGGTGGAGCTGGGGATGATGTTTTCCAGGATGCCGCGGCCGCCGCGCCAGTCCTTGTTGCTCGGGCCGTCGACGGTCTTTTGCGTGGCGGTGGCGGCGTGCACGGTGGTCATCAGGCC
>CAYNWR010000003.1:0-26471 GCA_964400915.1 uncultured Burkholderiaceae bacterium | reverse complement strand
TCGAGGCCTTTCATTACCTGTGCCGCACCGAGGGCATCATCCCTGCGCTGGAATCGAGCCACGCGGTGGCCTATGCGATGCGGCTGGCCAAGACCATGCGCAGCGACCAATCCGTGCTGGTCAACCTCTCGGGCCGAGGCGACAAGGACATCGGAACGGTCGCCGACCTCAGTGGAGCCGAGTTCTATTGCCGGCCCAGCTGCCGCGGCCAGGTGGTCAAGGGCCAGTCGGACGCCCAGGGAGCCGCAGCATGAGCAGGATCCAATCGACCTTGCAGGCCCTGGCAGCGAATCGCCGCAAGGCGCTGATCCCGTATGTCACGGCGGGCTTCCCTTTTGCCGACATCACGCCGGCGCTGATGCATGCGATGGTGAAGGCGGGCGCCAACATCATCGAGCTGGGGGTGCCGTTCTCCGATCCGATGGCCGACGGCCCCGTCATTCAGCGCGCCGGCGAGCGCGCCCTGGCACTGGGCATCGGTATGGCCGAAGTCCTTGCCATGGTGCGTGAGTTTCGGAGCACCGATGCGCACACGCCGGTGGTACTGATGGGCTACGCCAACCCGGTCGAACGCTACGAGCATCGTCACACGCCCGGTGCGTTTGCGCGCGACGCTGCGAGCGCTGGTGTCGACGGTGTGCTGATCGTCGACTACCCGCCCGACGAATGCCAGGCTTTTTCCGAACAGCTTCGCAGCCACGGGCTGGACCTGATCTTTCTGCTCGCCCCCACCAGCACGGACGCGCGCATCCAGCAGGTTGCGCGCCTGGCCAGCGGCTATGTCTACTACGTCTCGCTCAAGGGCGTCACCGGGGCGGGCCACCTGGACACCGCGTCGGTCGAAGCGATGTTGCCGCGCATCCGGGCGCACGTGAGCATTCCGGTGGGCGTTGGATTCGGCATCCGCGACGCCACCAGCGCATGCGCGGTCGGACGCAGCGCCGACGCGGTCGTGATCGGCAGCCGCTTGATCGAGCGCATCGAAAACTTGCCCCGCGAGGCCGTTTGCGCCGAGGCGGCGGACTTTCTGGGTGACATCCGGACTGCGTTAGACTCGATTTGATTGTCTGCTGGAGGTTCTTCAACCATGTCCTGGCTCGATAAGCTCCTTCCACCCAAGATCCAGCCGACCGACCCAAGCGGTCGGCGCAGCGTGCCGGAAGGGCTTTGGGTCAAATGTCCCTCGTGCGATGCGGTGCTGTACCGCACCGATCTCGAACACAACCTCTTCGTCTGCCCCGCCTGTTCGCACCACCACCGCATCGGCGCTCGTGCCCGCCTCGACGCATTTCTCGATCCCGAGGGGCGCTTCGAGATCGGGCAAGAAGTCCTTCCGGTTGACGCCTTGAAGTTCAAGGACAGCCGCAAATACCCCGAGCGGCTCAAGGAAGCACTGGAGAACACAGGCGAGACCGACGCCCTGGTGGTGATGGGTGGCGCCGTGCACCAGATACCCTTGGTTGCGGCCGCCTTCGAGTTCGACTTCATGGGCGGGAGCATGGGCAGTGTGGTTGGCGAGCGCTTCGTGCGTGGAGTCGAATCCGCCGTCGAACAGAAAATCCCGTTTGTGTGCTTCTGCGCCACAGGCGGCGCCCGCATGCAGGAGGGCCTGCATTCGCTGCTTCAGATGGCCAAGACCAATGCCGCGCTGACACGCCTGGCCAAGCGCGGGCTGCCCTATGTGTCGGTGCTCACGGACCCGACCATGGGTGGTGTGAGTGCGGGTTTTGCCTTTGTTGGCGATCTGGTGATTGCCGAGCCCAAGGCCCTCATCGGCTTCGCCGGCCCGCGTGTCATCGAGCAGACCGTGCGTGTCACCTTGCCCGAGGGCTTCCAACGGGCCGAGTTCCTGCAGCAAAAGGGCGGCGTCGATTTCATTTGCGATCGCCGCGAACTGCGTCGGCGCATTGCCGATGTGCTGGGCATGCTGCAGCGCATGCCCTCGGACTCGGTGGCCTGAAGCAAGCGTTCGCGCATCCTGCCGCATCAGGTGCCGCATGAAGCCTCAAGCGCCGGTGGCGGTCGATGTGATGGCTGCGCTGTCGCAGACCCTGGCCGACTGGTTCTGGGAATGCGACACCCAACTTCGATTCACGTGGCACGAATTGCCCGGCCGTCGCATGACACCGTCCTTGTGCCAGGAGGTCGACCCCGCCTGGCGCAATGGTGAGCGCCCGCCCTTTGGTGCAAGCCATGCATTGGCTTTTGACGCGGCCACGAAAAGCAAGCAGGCCTTTCGCAATGTCGAACTGATCTGCCACCTCGCAGACGGCAGTGTCCGGCCGCTTATCGTGGTGGGCGAGCCGGTGGTCATCCAGGATGGTGGCAAGCAATGGGTGGCCGGATTTCGAGGGCTGGCTCGCGACCTGGCCACACGTTCGCGCACCGAAGAGTTGATCCACATCGAGCACGAGGTGGCGCGGGTGCTGGCCGAAGCCGACGATCCGGCCCAGGGGCTGGGCGAAGCCATCGCCTGCATCGGCAAGGCCGAAGCCTGGCCCTGTGGCGAGTTCTGGATGATCGACCAGGCCCGAACACACCTGCGCTTTTTTGCAGGATGGGATCAGCTCGACGATGACACCCGCCACTTGATCGTTCAGGCTCGCGACGTCCGATTTCCGAAGGGACTGGGATTGGTCGGCCTGGTCTGGGAGTCAGGCGAGCCGATCTGGTCGGGCGAATTGCTCACCGATCCACGATTGCAACGCAAGGAACTCGCGAGGGCGGCCCACCTGCGCAGTGCCTTTGTCTTTCCTGCAACCGCGGACGGCGAGATCGTTGGTGTCTTCTCGTTCTGGAGCCAGAACCAACGAGCGCCGGACGCGCGACTGATGGAGGCGACCAAGGCCCTGGGGCGACAGATCGGGCAGTTTGTGCTGCGTCGCCAGGGCGAGACCATCCTGCGTGAAAGCGAGGCACGCTTTCGCGCGCTCACGGCCTTGTCGGCCGACGGCTACTGGGAAACCGACCTGCGCTCGTGCCTGTCGCGTGTGGAAGGGCGGTGCATCGCCCTGGACGCTCAGTGTGTGGGCAAGACATTCCAGGAACTTGGCTTCGAACCCGAGGGCGGGTGGGTGGAGGTGTTTCAGGCACTGCAGCAACGACGGCCGCTGCGCGACGTGGTCTTGACACGCAGTGTCGATGGCGAACTTCAATTCATCAGCCTCTCGGGCGAGCCGATGTTCGACGCCGATCTTGCGTTTGTGGGCTATCGGGGCGTTTCCCGCGACATCTCGGATCGGCGGCGCGACGAAGAACGCATCCGGTACCTGGCCATGCACGACGCGCTGACCGGCCTGCCCAATCGGTCGATGTTCGCCCGCCTTCTGAATCGCGAAATTGAGGCGGCGCGCCGCTTTGGACGCAATTTCTCGGTGCTGTTCATTGATCTGGATCGCTTCAAGAACGTCAATGACACCCTGGGCCATGACGCCGGCGATTACCTGTTGCGCGAAATCGCCAAGCGCTTCAAGGCCTGCCTGCGGGCCAGCGACACCCTGGCGCGCCTGGGCGGCGACGAATTTGTTGCGCTGCTCGAGTGCGCTCAAGGCGAAGCTGGTACGCAAGTGGTTGCAACCAAGCTGCTCGAGGCCGCCCTGACCCCCGTCGTCATCAATGGACAGGAATGCCGTGTGTCGGCGAGCATCGGTGTTGCCAACTTCCCGGGCGACGCCGAAGACGAATCGACCCTGATGCGTCACGCCGACATGGCGATGTACGCCGCCAAGGAGGCAGGCAAGAACAACATTCAGCTTTACGATCCCCGTTTTCGCTCGCAGGCTCACGAGCGCATGGAACTCGAACAGGCGCTGCGTCGGGCGCTTGACGACGGCCAGCTCTTCCTGCATTTCCAGCCGAAGGTGGCGGTGCTGTCGCAACAGCTGTCTGGCGTCGAGGCGTTGCTGCGGTGGGTGCACCCCACTCTGGGCAACGTGTCGCCAGCACGCTTCATCCCCATCGCAGAGGAGTCCGGCCTCATCCTGCCGATTGGCAAATGGGTGCTGCACGAGGCCTGCCGCCAGACCAAGGCGTGGCAAGCGGCCGGGCTGCCCTCGGTCCGTATGGCGGTCAATTTGTCGCAGCGCCAGTTCGACGATCCCCAGTTGGTGCGCAGCCTCAGGGACCTTCTGCAATCGCATCAGCTGGATCCCCAATGGCTGGAGCTTGAGATCACCGAAAGCATGGTGATGCAGGACACCGAGCGCGCCATCGCCCTGCTGCGCGACATCAAGCGCTTGGGTGTGCGCCTGGCCATCGACGACTTCGGGACTGGGTATTCGTCCTTGGCGCAACTCAAGCGTTTTCCTGTCGATACCCTGAAGGTGGACCGAAGCTTCATCCGGGAAATCACATCGAGCTCCGACGACAAGGCCATCGCCGAAGCGATCATCACCATGGGCCGCTCGCTGGGCCTGTCGGTGGTGGCAGAAGGTGTGGAAACCGCCGAACAACTGGCCGCGCTGCGCGCGCGCGACTGCGACGAGATGCAGGGCTATCTGTTTGCCAGGCCCATGCCGGCGGCGCATTTCGAGCAGATGCTGCGCGACCGGCGCTGATCAACTCGCCATGGTGCGGGGTTTTTCACGTTGAGGCCTCATTTTTTTGGCCAATTTGGCTCGCAGCGAGCGTTCCGCCTTCACTGTTCGCTATCTTTTTTATAATGCCCAGCCGCGTCTCGAAAACTCGCCCAGGGCGATGGACACCAATTGCAGCAGCACCAAGGCCACCAGGGCCGAGAAATCAAAGCCCCCGGCGCGTGGCAACACGCGACGAATCGGCGCCAGCAGCGGCTCGCACAGGCGATTGAACACGTCGCTCCAGAGGGTTCGACCTTGAAACCACGTGAGCACCGCGTAGACGATCAGCATCCCCGACAGGCCCGAGACCACCAAGCGGGCCAGCCCGAAGGCACTCATCACCAACACCGCCACAACGCTGGCCTGGGCACCTGCCAACAAGGCCAGCGCAGCGTGTTCGACCAGAAGCAGCGCAAATGCCACCACCAGGCTGGCGATGTCCCAGCGCCCCCAACCCGGAAGAACCGACCGCAGTGGCAGAACGGCCCAATCGGTCAAGGTGAACACCAACTGCCCCAGAGGATTGCCAAAGGGCACGCGCAGGCGCTGCATGTACATCCGCAACAAGGCCGCCCCAGCAAACAAGCCGACGACGACATCGAGGATGAATGAAACCATCTGAAACCACATCGTCCCCAATCCTAGCGAAAATCGATCCATGGCCGACGGCACACCCCTTGAAATCCCCTTGTTTCCGTTGAACACGGTTCTGTTCCCCGGCAACCGGCTCGACCTGAGGGTGTTTGAGGTGCGCTACCTGGACATGGTCGGGCGATGCCACAGGGAGGGCCGACCTTTTGGCGTGATTGCGCTCACCCAAGGCCAGGAGGTTGCGCGACCTGGTGAAACCGAACAGATTGCCGGCATGGGCACCCTGGCCGAGATCGAACGCCTGCACACACCACAAGCAGGCCTGTACGAGGTCACCTGCCTCGCAACGCAACGTTTTCGTGTGCTTCAGCTTCAGCGCCTGAAGACGGCCTTGTGGGTGGGCCAGGTTGTCGTGCTGCCGCAGGAACCCGTGGTGCCGATTCCGCCGGATCTTCAGTACCTGGTCCAAGCCTTCCGATTCATTTCCAGTTCAGTCGCGTTGGACACATCCGGCGCCACGCTGGACAACTGCGCCACCCTTGCACATGCCTGGCTGAAACTGATGCCGATCGAAACCCACTTCAAGCAAGGCCTGCTCGAAATCGAAACGCCACTGCTGCGCCTGGAGCTTGTTGGCGATTGGCTCGTGCGCCTGGGTTGGTTGCCAGCCGAAGGCCCACAAGCGGCCCGCGCGCCATGAGCCCCTCACCGCGCACTGTCCTGGACCTGCCATGGGCCGTCAAACGGCTGCTGGTTGTGTTGCTGGACGTCGGCATGTCGGTCATCGCCACCTGGCTTGCGTTCAGCTTGCGCCTGGATACGCCGCACTGGCCAACCGGCATGCAGTGGCTGCCGTATGCCCTGGCGCCGGTTCTGTCGGTCCCGGTGTTCATCCGGATGGGCTTGTACCGCGCGATCTTCCGCTACACGGGTCTCACAGCGCTCGTGACGATTGCCAAGGCCTGCATGGTCTACGGCGCTTTGCTGCTGGGCACCTTGCTGACCCTGCAGTGGCGGGGTATTGAAGGATTGCCTCGCAGTCTGGGCATCCTGCAGCCCCTGATTTTCTTGCTTGGCATTGGTGCCAGCCGTGCCATCGCGCGGGCGTGGCTGGCCACGCTGGCCCAGCAAGGGCGCCCGCCCAGCGCCCGTTTGCTGATCTATGGCGCAGGCAATGCGGGCGCCCAAACGGCCGCAGCGATTGCCAACACCAGGCAGTTCGAGTTGGTGGGTTTTCTGGACGACGACAGCGGCAAGGTGGGGCGCAGCATCAATGGCATCAATGTCCATTCTGCGGTGAACGCCGAACGCGTGGTGCAGGCCACCAACGCCAGCGACATCCTGCTGGCGCTGCCAAGCGTCACCCGGCAACGACGCAACGAAATCATCGCCCGCCTTGCCCCCCTGCCCGTGCATGTCCGCACCCTGCCGGGCTTGGCCGACCTGGCCAGTGGCCGCATCAGTCTGAACGACATCCGGGAACTCGATATCGAGGACCTGCTGGGGCGGGATGCCATCGCCCCCCTTCCGGACTTGATGGATCGAACCATTGCCGGCCAGGATGTCCTGGTCACAGGCGCAGGCGGAAGCATCGGCAGCGAACTGTGCCGCCAGATCCTCGCCTTGCGACCACGGCGTCTGGTGTTGCTGGATCACCATGAGTTCGGCTTGTATGCGATCCATCAGGAGTTGCAAGCCGTCCTGAAAGAAGCGAGCCAATTTAGCGACCTTGTTCCCGTGCTGGCCAACGTCGCCAGTCGGCAACGCATGGGTGCCGTGCTGCGAGAGCACCGGCCGCACACCGTCTTTCATGCGGCGGCGTACAAGCATGTGCCCTTGGTGGAAAGCAATGCCTCCGAAGGGCTGGCGAACAACGTGTTTGGAACCTTGGCGGTGGCTCAGGCAGCACGAGACTGCGGCGTCAGCCGGTTCATCCTGATCTCAACCGACAAGGCCGTCCGCCCCACCAATGTGATGGGCGCGAGCAAGCGCGTTGCCGAAATGATCCTGCAGGCGCTCGCCGCCGATGAAGAGGCCAAGCCAAGCCACGAGCGCGTCGGCATCGTCTACACGATGGTGCGCTTCGGCAATGTCCTGGGCTCCAGTGGCAGTGTGGTTCCCCTGTTTCGCCAGCAGATCGCGCGAGGTGGCCCTGTCACCGTCACCCATCCCGAGGTCACCCGCTATTTCATGACCATACCGGAGGCGGTCCAGTTGGTGATCCAGGCCGGTGCCATGGCACGTGGCGGCGAGGTGTTTGTGCTCGACATGGGTGAGCCCGTTCGCATCATCGACCTGGCGCGCCGCATGATCGATCTGGCCGGTCTGAGCACGCGAAGCCCGACCAACCCGTCGGGTGACATCGAAATTCAATTCACGGGTCTGCGTCCGGGCGAGAAGCTTTATGAAGAGTTGTTGATCGGTGACAATCCGCTGTCAACTGCACACCCTCGCATCATGCGGGCGCGCGAGGAATTTCTCGGTTGGTCGAGTTTGGGAGAAATGCTCGCTCAGTTGGAGTCAGCGGTTCGCAACGACGATTCGGATGCCATCGTCCAGCAACTCACCCGCCTGGTGCCAGGCAGCAGCATTCACACGAAAGCCAACGCTTTGACGCCCCTGCAGGAAACTTCCGTATGACGCAGAAAGTTGCACTGATTACAGGCATCACAGGGCAGGATGGCGCCTATCTGGCTGAGTTTCTCCTGTCCAAGGGCTATGTCGTACATGGCATCAAGCGTCGCACCTCTTTGATCAACACGCACCGCATCGACCATCTCTATCAGGATCCGCATGTTGATGATCGCCGACTGATCCTTCACTATGGTGACATGACGGACTCCAGCAGCCTTGCGCGGATTCTTCAAATTTCCCAACCCGACGAAATCTATAACCTTGCCGCGCAAAGCCATGTGGCAGTCTCGTTTGAAGAACCCGAGTACACAGCCAACTCCGACGCTTTGGGCACCCTGAGGCTGCTCGAGGCCATTCGCATCCTCGGCCTGCAGCACAAGGCACGCTTCTATCAGGCTTCGACCTCAGAGATGTATGGGAAAGTCCACGAGACGCCCCAAACAGAATCGACACCGTTTTATCCCCGCAGCCCGTATGGAGTTGCCAAACTCTACGCATATTGGATTGCAGTGAACTACCGCGAGGCGTATGGCATGTTCGCGTGCAATGGGATCTTGTTCAACCATGAGTCGCCGACCCGTGGCGAAACTTTTGTCACCCGCAAGATCACACAGGCATTGGCACGCATAGCACTTGGCTCCGATGAGACCCTGTTTCTAGGCAATCTCGATGCGCGCCGGGACTGGGGTCATGCACGCGACTACGTCGAGGCCCAGTGGATGATGTTGCAACACCATCAGCCGGAAGATTTTGTGATCGCGACGGGTGAGCAGCATAGCGTGCGTCGGTTTGCAGAAATGGCTGCACTTGAGTTGGGGATTCCCATCCGTTGGCACGGTTCCGGCTTGGACGAAGTTGGGATTGATCCAACAGGTCGTGTCGTCGTCAGAATCGACCCACGTTACTTTCGTCCGACAGAAGTCGATTCGCTTCAAGGCGACGCATCAAAGGCACGCCGCCTTCTTGGATGGAAGCCCAAGATCGGGCTGTCTGAACTGATTCGCGAGATGGTGGAGGTCGACTTCAAAATAGCCCAGGCCGGGAATCGCGACCATTCGCGTTGAATTGGAGACGAGTTTGACCGCCACTGTCCGAAGGAATCAGAAAATCTTTGTGGCTGGCCACAAGGGGATGGTTGGGTCAGCCATCGTCCGTGCGCTTTCATTGGCCGGGTACCAGAACATCCTCACTGTCGACCGGACTGCAGTTGATTTAAGCGATTCTGCGGCCACGCGCAAGTATCTTCAGAGAACCAAGCCCGATTACATCTTCATGGCCGCAGCCAAAGTGGGGGGGATCCTGGCGAACAGCCGATACCCTGCGCAGTTCATTGGCGAGAACCTGGCGATGGCCACCAGTGTGATTCAGGGTGCCCGGGATGCGGACGTTCAGCGAATGCTGTTCTTGGGCTCGTCGTGCATCTACCCAAGGGAGTGCAGGCAACCCATGAGGGAGGTGGACCTGCTCAGCGGTCCGCTGGAAGCGACCAATGAACCGTATGCGATCGCCAAGATTGCGGGCATCAAAATGTGCGAGGCATTCAATCGAGAATTTGGCACGTCATATGTCAGTGCTCTGCCTACAAATCTCTACGGACCAGGTGACCACTATGACGCTGAAAACTCCCATGTTCTGCCAGCTTTGATACTGAAAGCCCATGACGCCAAAGTTCGTCAGCTTCCAGAACTGGTGGCATGGGGAACCGGGCAGCCCCACAGGGAATTTATGCATGTCGATGACGTGGCCAGTGCCTGCGTCTTCATGATGGAGATTGGCCTGACCGATGGTGTCTTTAACGTCGGAACAGGAAGCGACATTCGAATCCGTGACCTGGTTGCCGAAGTTGCGACGGTTGTGGGCTACACCGGATCGATTCGATACGACTCGAGCAAACCAGACGGCACACCACGCAAATTGCTGGACGTTTCGAAACTAAGGGATTTGGGATGGACAGCACGAATACCGCTGCGTGACGGCATCACCGACACCTATCGCGACTTTCTTCGGCGCTATCCCATTGCGTTGCCAGCATGACTTCATTCTCACTCATCAATGTCCCGACGTTTGGAGATGCACGGGGGACGTTGAGTGTCGCTGATGGCTTGTTGCCGTTTCCCGCTGTTCGCATCTACTGGATTTACGGCGCGGCTGGGCGAACACGCGGTGGCCATCGCCATGGCAAGACACGTCAGGCGCTGATCGCGGTGCATGGAATCGTCTCGGTCTACATGAATGATGGCTCCAACTCAGGGACGTTTGTGCTGGATACCCCGTCCAAATGCCTCATCGTTGAACCCAAGGATTGGCACACCATGACATTCGGACCTGATGCCGTCTTGCTGGTGATCGCCTCTCACCCTTTCGATCCCAATGACTACTTCGACGAAGTCGCAAAATGATCGAGTACGAGAACCTCGCGCGGTCGAACGCTCAATGGATGGACGAACTTGAGAAGGCCATCGTTCGCGTATTGCGCTCGGGCAGGTATGTCCTGGGCGACGAAGTTGCCCAATTCGAAATGGAGTTTGCTGCCGCACATGGAATGAAGCACTGCATCGGTGTCGGCAATGGACTCGATGCCTTGATCTTGTCCATCGAGTGCATGAACCTGCCGCCTCGTTCCGATATTTTGCTGGCCTCGAACACCTACATCGCAACCATCATCGCGGTGATCCGTGCTGGGCACAATCCAATTCTGGTCGAGCCAGATGAGGCAAGCATGAACATCGACCCATTGGCGCTTGATCTTGCACTCACCCAGAACACCCGAGGCATCTGCGTAACACACATGTACGGCAAACCTTGTCGTATGGACGCCATTTCCGACTTTGCAAAGGCACATGATCTACGTCTCATTGAGGATTGTGCTCAGTCCCACGGAGCACGGTTCAAAGACAAATGGACAGGCACCTTCGGCGACGCGGGTTGCTTCAGCTTTTATCCCACCAAGAACCTCGGCGGCCTTGGAGATGGCGGTGCGGTTATCACAAATGATGATGCACTGGCAGAGCGCCTGAAGCACGTCCGAAACTATGGCTCGAGCAGGAAGTATGTCAATCGATATGTCGGGGTCAACTCAAGACTTGATGAACTTCAGGCTGCAGCGCTGCGCGTCAAGCTCAGACATCTGGACACCATCACGACGCACAAACGTCAACTTGCTGACCTCTATTTCAGACGGCTGAACTCAGTGGTTCAACTTCCCGCTTGCCACCAGGATGAATTCGACGTCTTTCACATTTTTGCCATCAGACACCCGGATCGAGACAGATTGCGAACATCTCTAATGGAAGCAGGTGTTCACACCGAAATTCACTATCCAATTGCCCCACATCGACAAGACGCCCTGAAGGATATTATTAAGAATACTTATCCAGTTTCAGAAAGAATTCACCAAACCATTCTGAGTTTGCCCATATCCGTGGGTCATACAGAAGCAGATATCGAAAAAGTCATCGATACGATGTTGGCAGTGATTTGAAGTCAGCAAGACCAAATTGAACATTTCAACTGTCGTCAGAAACTCCGCGTGGTACCTTGGCGACCGTTCAATCCGCATGATTGGTGCGTTTGCAATCATGATCTTGCTGGCACGATTTGTAGAACCACACGAATACGGAACTTTCGCCCTGGCGGCCGCCATTGTCAGTGTCTGCTCGTTTTTTGGTTCCTGGGGCCTGGACTCCGTTGTGTTGCGTGATCTGACCCATCGCTCCGACGACGTGTCGACAATCGCCACAAATTACTCCATATTGAGAATGCTGGGCGCCGTGTTGGCACCAATCACCGCTCTTGCATACGCGTCGTTGGCGCATCCAAGTGAAGCGGTTCTGAGTATTCTCGTTCTCATATTATCCCTCTCGTCGACATTTGCAGTATTGGACTCGATCGATCTAACGCTTCAATCAGTCGGACGTGCAAAGTTGACATCGTGCATTCGGCTCGCATCATTTGCCATCGCCGCTGGGATCAAATGCGCATTGATATTGAATTCTGCGAATCTTGTTTGGATTGCACTTGCATTCACCTGTGAAACTTTAATTTCATCCACACTCTATGCAATTGTCGCAAGCTCAATTGGCCTAAAGTTTGATTGGAGGTCGATTGATTTTCAAAAAATCAGAGAATTCTTTATACATAGTCGCCACATGGTATTGAGTGGCTTTACCGTCGTGGTTTACAGCAAGATCGATCTTCTGGCGATCGGTCATTTGCTGACACGTGAATCAGTTGCCAACTATGCTTTGGCTACAAGTGTGGTCAGTGCCTGGGCAATTGTTGGGTTATCGACTTCTCAGGCGTTTGCCCCCCAAATATCACGCGCTCGTGTATCTGGAACAGACGAATATGTACATACCCTTCGGGTCTTCTTATCACTCACTTTGGCGTTGTCGATCATTGGCGTTGCACTGATGCATTTGTTTGGACATTATTTGATGCCCCTTTTTCTGGGGCGCAACTATTCAACAGCCTCAAGCATTCTGGATATCTTGGCTTGGATCGCTATTCCCAGCTTTCTTGGAATTGCAACAAGTCAAATTATTGTGAACGAAAAACTTTACAGCCTGTCACTCCTGCGAACCGGGCTCGGAATGGTTGTGACACTGGTCCTCGTCGTACCGGTTTCCCGTCAATTTGACGTTCAAGGTGTTGCGTGGCTCATGATCTGCAGTTCATGGATAGCGACACTGGGCATTTTGACTTCCCGTAAAGTACGCAACCTGATTCATGATGTTGTTGTGAAGCCACTCTCTCAGTGGGGAAATCGGTCATGAATCTACGTGCCTGCATTCTGCTTCCTTACAAGGCCTTTAGATTATTTGTGATTCTATTTTTGCGACAAGGATGGCTACGCTCTTACCTTGAGCAAAAATCAATCGGCCCACGTGGACAGCCGATTCCTTGGTATACGTATGCATCCATTGAATATTTTTCCACGCTTGACTTTCAAAGCTCCAGAATATTTGAATATGGATGCGGCTCATCGTCAATTTTTTGGTCCAACCGGTCGGCATCCGTCACTGCAGTGGAGAACGACCCCACTTGGGCTGCGCGCATGCGCATCCAGGCACCGAGCAATCTCGTCATTATCGAAGCCATTGATCGACACGAATATATTCAATCCCCCCTCAGACTCGGCAAGCGTTTTGATGTGATCGTAATTGATGGGCGTTTTCGGCATGATTGTGTTGCGGTTGCTGCAGAAGCCGTTGAGTCGAATGGTATGTTGATTCTCGATAATTCTGATTGGTATCCAGTTGCATGCAAATCGCTCCGAGAAATGGGCTGGCAGCAGATCGATTTCTCGGGGTTTGGTCCAATCAATGCATACTGCACCACAACATCCATGTTTATCCGATCAGCCACTGTGATTCGACGAGTTCATGAAGCACGCCCGATTGGTGGTCTGGCATTGACGGCCGAGTCGGACGATTGACGTGAACTGACTGAAATGAAGATCGCCATCATCGATACCTATTACAAAAAGTTCTTGAGACACCATTACAACTCGAATTTACATCTTTCGGACAAAAATTACACTCAACAACTAACATCCATCATCAGTGCGCGATTTGGAACGTCTGACTTTTATTCATATAACTTAAGTAAGATCGGCGTCGAAGCTGTTGATTTGATTGCCAATTGCGAAGCCTTGCAACATCAGTGGGCAATTGAAAATAGATTCAAATACAACAAGTTGTGGAGTGATGTTCCATCGCAAGCACTTAGACTCCCATTCATTGGGAAAATTCTCCAGAAGCTTCCCAACATATTGGACATTCTTTCAGAACAAATCAATAAAATCAAGCCCGACATCATCTATTGCCAGGATATCAATTTTGTTCCGCCTGATTTTTTGCACTCCATAAAAAGTCATTGCAAACTTCTTGTGGGTCAGATCGCCAGCCCTCTTCCACCTGATTCGTTTATCAGACCATTTGATTTAATTCTTACATCCTTTCCTCATTTCATTCCCAGGCTTCAGGCTAAAGGGGTCAATTCTGAATACTTTCGGATTGGATTTGACCCCCGCGTATTGGACTCCGTTGGTGGATTGAAAAAGATCTATCCAATCACTTTTGTAGGCGGAATCAGTCGCCATCACACCAAGGCAATTCCATTGCTTGAGCATCTTGCACACCATACGGATATTCAGTTTTATGGATATGGTGCGGCTTCACTTCCTCGTGAATCCATCATTAGAAGCCGACACAAAGGTGAAGTTTGGGGACTAGACATGTATTCGACATTGGCCAAGAGCCATCTGACTATAAATAGGCACATCGATACAGCTGAAAATTTTGCCAATAATATGCGCTTGTTTGAAGCCACTGGTGTTGGCGCCACCTTGCTTACCGATCAGAAGGATAACCTGAATCAATTGTTTCAAATTGGTCGTGAAGTTATCAGTTATTCATCTCCCGAAGAGGCGGTTGAATTGATCAGGTATTATTCCGATCACCGGAATGAATCGGCAGATATTGGGAAAGCAGGTCAAGCCCGCACGCTCAGGGAGCATACGTATTTGGAGCGGATGCGCGAATTGGCAGATATTCTCAGGCGGCGTCTTCCATAGGCTCCATCATGCGCGCCCTTCGAAAGCTGTTGCGTTCCCATCCTCGCCTTCGAGCCTTTGTGGCGTCGGTTGTGCGCGCTTGGCCCGGTCAGGCATCCGGCTCAATGCGCGTTGTGCCCTTCGATGAGGTCCCCACTGTTCGCAAACGCCTGGATGCGGCCTGGCTTGATGCATCGATTCCTTTGCGACAGCATGAACTGGTTGAGCTTGAATTGGCCCGACTGGCATCGGGTGAATTCATCGCCCATTTCCACGGTCTTGCCGAAATGGTTGCACGCCTTGTGGCCGATCAAAATGTGACTTCGCCGTCACTTTTGGAGATAGGGTGCTCAAGCGGGTATTACGTGGATGTCTTTCGAGCCCTCCGTGTCAACGTGAACTATGTCGGTTGTGACATATCCCCTTCCTTTATTGAATTGGCCCGCCAGACGCATCCGCAGATTGATTTTTTGGTGGCTGATGCCGTGCAATTGCCTTTTGATACAAGGCAGTTTGATGTTGTTTTGTCGGGATGTTGTTTGCTTCACATACCTGAGTATTCGAAGGCCATTGTTGAAACGGCACGGGTAGCGAAGTCGTTCGTTGTGTTTCATCGCACTCCGATTCACCATGTGAGCCCGACACAATATTTTTTGAAGAAGGCTTATGGTGTAGAAACCCTCGAACTGAGCTTCAATGAGCAGGAACTGGTCCAACTCTTTGCATCAGCAAACTTGGGGGTGATTGACGTACTGACCATTGACACCGGATGGCGCGCCGGAGATGCGACGGCTGTGAAAACCTATCTTTGTCGAAAGTTGTCATGACGGCTCACGCGTTTTGCACACTGTTCGACAGAAACTACCTTGCTCGTGGATTGGTTCTGCTCGACTCTCTGTGGCAATGGCACCCCGGCGCACGCGTGTTCGTTCTCTGCATGGATTCGCTGACTCACAAGCTTCTATTGCAGCTTGACAAGCCCGGGGTCGAACTCATTCGTCTTGCTGAACTTGAGTCGCGTGAGGTGCTTCAGGCCAAGGCATCCCGCAGCATTGCCGAGTACTGCTGGACCTTGACGCCTGTTCTGCTCGATCACGTTCTGGAGAACCACCCAGATGTGGAGCAAGCCATCTACTTGGACGCGGACATGATGTTCTTTTCCAGTCCTCAACCACTGCTTGATGAAAGCGCCAACGCCTCGATCACGATCATCGAGCACCGATTCCAACCCTGGAATTCTGATTTGATCGACTGTGGTCGGTTCAATGTCGAGTGGGTTGGGTTCAGGCGGACTCCAGACGGGTTGCGCTGCCTGAAGCGGTGGCGCCAGCAGTGCCTTGAATGGTGCTACGCCAGATTGGAGGATGGAAAGATGGGCGATCAGAAGTATCTGGACGCCTGGCCAAGCGACTACGAGTCGGTTCATGTGCTTCAACATCCAGGTGCTGGTGTCGCCCCTTGGAATTTTTCCAATCACCCGATCCGGCGAGACGGCCCAAATGTCTGGGTGGGGAACATGCCCTTGATCTTTTTCCATTTCCACCAGTTTCAGCTATTGCACGACGGTGGCGCGAGTTTTATGTCGGAAACCTATTTGAATGGACGAGATGTTCCCATGGATGTCTACGGCCCCTACCTTGCGGCCATCCAACAAAAAATGGACATTCTTCGTGCCATTGATGCATCGTTTGCATCCGGCATTTCCAGTGCTTGGCGCATCCAATTGCGCCGTGCCGTACAAGCTTGGCTGCCCACGCGATTGAAAGGTTGGCTCAAGCGAATTGTGCGTCCCTAGAGTCTGGCTCTCCAATGGGCTCAGTTTGTATCGGGAAATCCTTGAAGTTCAGCATCATTACCGTCGCATTCAATAGTGCAACCACGATTCGACGGGCATTGCAATCCGTTGCGGACCAAGATCATCCGGACGTTGAGCACATTGTCGTGGACGGCGGATCGAAGGACGGCACCCAGGAGATCGTTCAGGAATTCGGTAAGCGCATCAGTCGATTCATATCTGAACCGGACAGAGGCATCTACGACGCGATGAACAAAGGCCTGCATGTCGCCACCGGTGATGTGATCGCCTTCCTCAATTCCGATGACTACTACTGCAACGGAAAGATTCTTTCAACCATTGCCGCCGGATTTGACTCGGATCGACTGGACCTGCTGTTGGGCGATGTGGCCTTCTTTCGCCCGTCCGCACCTGATCGCATCGTTCGTCGATACACGTCGCGCCAGTTCACTCCCCAGAAATTGGCGTGGGGATGGATGCCGGCTCATCCAGCGACTTTTGTGCGCAAGCGCGTTTTTGAATGCGCTGGCCCGTTTCGGATCGACTTTCAAATTGCTGGTGACTATGAATGGATTGCCCGCGCGTGCACACGGTGCGCAATTGAATTCAAGCACATCGCACTTCAATGCGTATTCATGCAATCGGGGGGCATCAGCACCAGAGGACTGCGCAGCACCCTCCTGTTGAACCGCGAGGTGATGCGCGCATGCCGCAGCAATGGCATCGATACCAATTGGGCAAAAATTCTTTCGAAATATCCCGCCAAGCTGTTGGAGTACGCGGGGCGATGAGGGTCTTGGTGACGGGTGCGTCGGGCTTCATTGGTTCCGAGCTGAAGCGGAACATCCTGACAAACAGGCCATGGGAGATCGTGGCATCAACCAGCCGAGCGATCGAAATTCCCGCCGATCCAGCGACGAACGTCCCAAGAATCCATTGGCGCGGCGGGCTCAGCCTGAGTGGCGCCACCGACTGGCGCGAAGCCTTGACAGGTATCGATGTGGTGATCCATCTGGGCGCAAGTGTCCACCGCTTCGGTTTGGGCGGCGGCGAGGCCCTCGCGTTGAACCGAACTGTGAACTTCGATGGAACCCGCGCACTCTTCCTTCAGGCCAGTCAGGCAGGTGTTCGTCGCTTCGTGTTTGTCAGCACCGCCAAAGTCCACGGTGAGAAGACCCAACTGGGAGCACCCTGGAACGAGCAGTCGCCCATTGCGCCGCAGGATCCGTACGCCACAAGCAAGGCCATGGCTGAACACTTCATCTGCCAACACGACGCTGCACGCCAGATGGAATGGGTGATCATTCGCCCGCCATTGGTCTATGGGCCTGGGGTGCGCGCAAATTTCCGCGCACTCGCAAAGGCGGTTGCGATGGGGCTGCCGCTTCCATTTGGAAACATTGACAACCTGCGCAGCCTTGTCGGACTTCACAATCTTGTTGATTTCATCGTCCGTTGTGTGGAGTCGCCCGAAGCTGCGGGGCAGGCGTTCTTGGTTTCCGATGATCAAGACATCTCAACTCGAAACTTGGTCAGACGCCTCGCCCATGCGATGAATCGATCGGACCCAAGTGTTTCGGTACCGATTCCTTTGTTGAAATTTGGCGCCTTGGCTTTGGGCCAATCCGCACGACTGACCAGGCTTTGCGAATCGCTCCAGGTCGACATCAAGAAGGCTCGTTCGGTCCTTGCTTGGTCGCCACCTTTTTCCGTGGATGCCGAAATTCGAAGCGCGATCGAAGGTCTGGGACTGTGAACAAGCGCCTGCTAGATTTGGTGTTGGTGGTTCTTGGGCTTTTCTTTCTTGTGCTGCCGTGTCTCCTCATCGCCCTCGGCATCAAGCTGACGTCTCCCGGCCCGGTGCTCTACTGGTCTGAGCGGGTGGGCCGTGACAACCGCTTGTTTCGCATGCCCAAATTTCGCAGCATGCGCGTCGGGACGCCTGAAGTTGCAACGCATCTGCTGACGGATCCGTTGGCGTGGGTCTCGCCTGTCGGTCGCCTGTTGCGGCGAACCAGCCTGGATGAGTTGCCGCAGCTTTGGAGCGTGCTCAAGGGCGACATGAGCCTGGTGGGCCCCCGCCCCGCCCTGCACAACCAGGCCGACCTGATCGCCCTGCGCACGCAGGCTGGGGTGCATCGCCTGACGCCCGGCCTGACGGGATGGGCGCAGATCCATGGGCGCGACGAACTGCCCATTCCCGAAAAGGTCAGATTGGACGCGTGGTACCTGGCCCATTGCAGCATCTGGCTCGATATTCGAATTCTCTGGCGCACCGCCATCATCGTCCTCAGAGGCACCGGCGTCTCGCACTGACCCCAGCCGGCGCCGCCCACTAGAATTCAGGCTTCACCAGATTGCGCAAGGGTCGGCGACGTGGCCCGACCTCGCGCCTGCATCCCGATGTCCCAGAACGAACCCGCCGTGCCGGCGCACGACGCCAATCAACTCATTGCTGAACGGCGTGAAAAACTGCGTTTGTTACGCCTGGCCCACCAGGGCGGCGGACAACCTGCCTTTCCAAACGACTTCAAGCCCGACCACAGCACACAAGCCTTGCACGACCATTTCGGCCAAACACCGGTTGAAGCGCTTGATGCTCAGGTCGTGAGCGCCCGCCTGGCTGGTCGGATGATGCTCAAGCGCGTCATGGGCAAGGCCAGCTTTGCGACCTTGCAGGACGAATCGGGCCGCATGCAGATTTATGTCACGCGCGACGGCGTTGGTGAGGCGAGTTACGAAGCCTTCAAGCACTGGGACCTGGGAGACATCCTGGGCTGCGAGGGGGTGCTGATGCGCACCAAGACCGGTGAACTCACGCTCAAGGCGAGCAAGGTGCGCCTGCTCACCAAGAGCCTGCGCCCGCTGCCCGACAAGTTCCACGGTCTGGACGACCAGGAGCTGAAGTACCGCCAGCGTTACCTCGACCTGATGACCGACGTCGACGCACGGCAGCGATTCATCGCACGCAGCCGTGCCCTGTCGGCCCTGCGGGATTTCATGGTGTCTCATGGGTTTCTCGAGGTCGAGACCCCGATGCTGCATCCGATTCCGGGAGGCGCAAACGCCAAGCCTTTTGTCACCCATCACAATGCACTCGAGCAAGAAATGTTCCTGCGCATCGCGCCTGAGCTTTATCTCAAGCGCCTGCTGGTCGGTGGGTTCGAGCGGGTCTTTGAAGTCAATCGCAATTTTCGCAACGAGGGCATTTCGGTTCGCCACAACCCGGAATTCACGATGATGGAGTTCTATGCGGCGTACTGGAACTATCGGGATCTGATGGACTTCACCGAAGCGCTGCTGCGCGACATTGCGCAGCGCGCGCAGGGACGACTGCAACTGAACTACCAGGGGCGCGAGGTCGATCTTGCCGTGCCGTTTGCGCGCCTGACCATTCGCGAAGCGATCGCCCTACACACCGAAGCCGGCACCAACGCCGACGATCCGGATTGGCTGCGCGCCCAATTGCGAGGCCTGGGAAAGTCCGATGCCAAGGACAAACTGCCGTCCCGGTCACTGGCCGCGCTGCAGGTCATGTATTTTGAGGAGACGGTGGAGGACAAGCTTTGGCAGCCCACCTTCATCATGGAGCATCCCACCGAGATTTCACCTCTGGCGCGCGCCAACGACGCGCGACCCGAGGTGACCGAACGCTTTGAGCTCTACATCACGGGCCGGGAGTTCGGCAATGGCTTTTCCGAACTCAACGACGCCGAAGACCAGGCCGAGCGCTTCGCGGCGCAGGCCAGCGCCAAGGACAGCGGCGATGACGAGGCCATGTATTTCGACCACGACTACGTGCGCGCGCTGGAGTTCGGCATGCCGCCGGCTGGGGGCTGCGGCATCGGCATCGATCGCCTCATGATGCTCCTGACCGACAGTCCGAGCATTCGCGACGTGATCCTGTTCCCGGCGCTCAGGCGCGAAGGCTGAAGGCTGCAGTCTTAGGGCAGTAGATCAAGCGCCGCCAGGTAGCGCGCATCGAGCATCAATGAATCCCATGACGGCGCCGGGTTGCTTGGCAACAAGGCAAGGCGTCGTTCGTCACTGACCGGATCGGCCGTCCAGCGTCCGTGCTGTTGCGCGCGTTCCAGGCCATCGATCAACTCGTCGACCGCCGCGCCGCCATCGACACTTTGATTGCACAGCAGCACCATGTCGCAGCCCGCCACGATTGCGGTGATGGCTGCCTCGGTGTAGGACACTTCGCGCCCGTCGATCTGTCGCGCGCCGGCCATGCTGAGGTCGTCGCTGAAGACGGCGCCAGTGAAGCCCAGGTCGCCGCGCAGGATCTCGCGCAGCCAGCGCGGCGAAAAGCCAGCCGGCCGCGCGTCCACTTTCGGATAGATCACGTGGGCGGGCATGACACTGGACAGAATGCTGCTCAGGGCCGCATAGGGAGCGGCATCGTCGCGCAGGATGCTGCTCAGGTTTCGGCCATCAATGGGGACATCGGTATGCGAGTCGGCGCGGACGAAGCCATGTCCGGGAAAATGCTTGCCGCAGTGGGACATTCCAGCCGCCAGCAAGCCGTGGGCCAAGCTACGCGCCAGCATCGAGACTACTGCTGCATCGGCATGAAACGCGCGATCGCCGATGACCCCCGACTCACCCCAGTCAAGATCGAGAACGGGTGCAAAACTGAGGTCGACACCACAGGCGCGCAACTCGGCACCCATCACGAACCCGCAGGCGCTGGCCGCGTTGCAGGCACGAAGCGCCGGCAAGGCTGCACCCTCGCGCCCAGCAGGGCGCTGCATCCACAACTCGCCCAAGCGGCGCATGGGCGGCAGGTGCGTGAACCCGTCGGTCTTGAAGCGCTGCACACGCCCGCCCTCGTGATCCACACAGATCAGCAGATCGTCTCGCACGGCCTTGACCTGCGCGCACAGTTCGAGCAATTGGTTGCGATCGCGCCAGTTGCGGGCGAACAGGATCATGCCTCCCACCAGGGGATGAGCGAGCCGCCGCCGGTCCTGTTCGGTCAGGCTCAGCCCGGCCACATCGATGATCAAGGGGGAGTGGTTCATGCGGCAGGGCCTTCGCGTTTGGGTGTTGCTGCTGGTGGCGGGATGTCTTGCGATGGCATCGACTGCTCGACCAGCACGTGCGAGCACGCATAGTCGCCTTCGTCGCTGACACTGACATGGGCGCGCAGACCACGCTGTCCAAACCACTGGCCGAGCTCGCCGCTCAGCACGATGGTGGGACGCCCGCCGGGGGCGTTCAGGATCTGGCAATCGCGCCAGCGCATGGGCTGGCGCAGGCCCAGACCGATTGCCTTGGAGAAAGCCTCCTTGGCGGAGAACCGTGTGGCCAGATAACTTTCGCCACGGGCCTGCCAGCGCGCTCGGCGTGCGTGCCACACCAGCAGCTCATCGGCGCCCAGGATGCGCTCGGCGAAGCGATCACCGTGGCGCTCCAGGCTGGCCCGTATGCGTCGCACATCGCACAAGTCGACGCCGATCCCGAAAATCATACTATCCAATTTATAGCTAATTGACTAGAACAGGCGCTCGCTATCAGCCATTTTTTCTCTCAAATGGCAGTTCAATCGATCAGGACGCCCGCAACGCCGTCAGATAGGCTTGGGTGCTTGCTGCATAACCCATCTCGAGCGCATCGGCGATGAAGGCGTGCCCAATGGACACCTCAAGCACCGAGGGCACGGCGCGCACGAACGCGGGCAGATTCTTCAGGTTCAGATCGTGCCCGGCGTTTACACCCAAGCCGACCGACTGAGCGGCCTGAGCCGCAGCGGCAAAACGCACGATCTGCGCCTGGACTGACGCATCGCGCTGCGCGATGCCACCGGCCACACCATTTGATTGCGCCGCGGCGACGGCAGCCGCATACGGCTCGGTGTAGAGCTCGACGCGGTCGGCGCCCGCATCACGGGCCATTGCGATGGTCGACGGATCGGCATCCATGAACAGGCTCACACGCACACCCAGGCTGCGAGCCTCCTGCACCAGTGGCCGCAGGCGCGCCAGGTCCTGGGGGAATCGCCAGCCGTGATCGCTGGTGAACTGGTCTTCAGCATCGGGCACAAAGGTGCACTGGTGCGGACGATGACGCCGCACGTGATCCATCAGGTTCTGAAAGGGATTGCCTTCGATGTTGAACTCGCGCCCGGGCCAGTCCTGCATCAGGTTCGCGATGTCCGCCACATCGGCCGTTCGGACGTGGCGCGCATCGGGGCGTGGATGCACCGTGATGCCCTGCGCCCCCGCCTGCAGGCAGGCCTGCGCCGCGCGCGTCACACTGGGTATGTCCAGGTTCCGGCTGTTGCGCAGCAGTGCAACCTTGTTCACATTCACGGATAGGGCCGTTTGCCCATGCTGGGGGGTCACAGTTCGCGAATCTCCTTGAGCGTGCGCCTCGTCTGCAGTTCACCAACACCGCAATGGTAGTGGAGCAGGTCACGCAATTGATGTCGCAGTGACGCCCGCTCGGCGGCATCAAGCCCGCCCACCACCTGTCTCAATGCTTCAAACGGCGCCTCACACGCCATCGCCGCATCGATCCGTTGCCACCGCTCGCCGATCAGGCCGCCGTCGCCTTCCCGCCCGACGTGACGCAGCCCCGCCTCGGCCACCAGGCGATAGCCGGTGCGGGCATTCAGCTCGACATGGGTCAAACCTTCGGTGTCCAGCGTGGCCATGACGCCCGCCCCGCGCAACAGCAACAACTCAAAAGCGCGCATCGCCGCGTCCAGCGGTTGGGCCGGCGTGGCCCGCTGCCCCAGCAGATCCACCAGCCGCGCGTAGGCGTCAAAGACGTCCTCGTTGGCATCGTCGCGCGGCAGCAGCCGCATCAGGAGTTCGTTGGCATAGGTGCCGGCCAGCAAGGAATCGCCCCCGGGCATCACATGCCCGCCAGCCCACTCGCAGGCCTTGAGTGTGCGCACCTCCCCGTCGCCCGAAAATGCCAATTGCAGGGGTTGCAGCGGGAGCAGGATCGGACGCAGACTTGAACTGGGGCGCCGCGCGCCCTTGGCGGCCAGCGCCACGCGGCCGTGGTGGCGCGTGAACACTTCGACGATCAGGCTGGTCTCGCTCCAGGCGTAGCGATGCAGCACGAAAGCAGGCTCGTGCGCGACGCGCTTCATGCGCTCACTCGTACCCAAACGCTCGCAGGCGCTGCTCGTCGTCGGCCCAGCCCGAACGGACCTTGACCCAGATTTCGATGAACACCTTCGCATCCAGCAGACGCTCGAGTTCGACGCGCGCCTCGGTGCCGATGCGCTTGATGCGCTCGCCCTGATCGCCGATCACCATGGGCTTGTGCCCCTCGCGGTCGACCACGATGCTCGCTGCGATGCGCACCATGCGACCTCCCCGCTTGGCGGGTTCTTCGCTGAAGGTATCGATGGTCACGGCACTGGAATAAGGCAGTTCATCGCCCGTGAGACGGAACAGCTTTTCGCGCACGATTTCGGCCGCCAGAAACCGCTCGCTCCGATCAGTCAACTCGTCCTCGGCATGCCACCAGGCTTGATGCGGCAGGTGTTCGCGCACCAGGTCGAGCAGGCGATCGATGTCACGCGCCTGTTTGGCCGACATCGGAAACAAGGCCAGCAGCGGGCGCCGTGCCTGCATCTGCTGCAACCACGGCGCCAGTCCAGCCCGCGCGCCGGCAAGATCCAGCTTGTTGGCCACCAGAATCACCGGCACCTGATCGCCGATCAGTGCCTGCACGCGCTCGTCCGCTGGTGTGAATCGTCCGGCTTCAACCACCCACAGCAACAGGTCGACATCGGCCACCACGCCTGTGACCGCCCGGTTCAGCGAGCGGTTGAGGGCACTGCGGTGCACAGATTGGAAGCCCGGCGTGTCGACAAAGACAAACTGCGTGTCTGCACGCGTGCGGATGCCAGTGATGCGATGCCGGGTGGTCTGGGCCTTGCGCGACGTGATGCTGATCTTTTGCCCCACCAGGGCGTTGAGCAATGTGGACTTGCCGACATTGGGCCTGCCCACGATACCGATGCGTCCGCAACGCTGTTCAGCCACGGGTGTGCTCGCCAAGGCGGCACCCTCGGCAGCCCCTGTCGCCGACAAGCCATCCTCAGGCTGAATCTGAGGATTCTTTTGCTTTTTCGGCGTTGAGCGAGCGTCATTACTCATCGGTTTGCTATTCTTTTTGATTTGTCGCGGAAGACAACTCTCGGATCGAGACCAGCATGGCCGTTGCCGCCGATTGCTCCGCTGCCTTGCGCGATGGGCCCAGGCCTCGCGCCGTCCATGCCCGCTCAACGATCTCGCATTCGACTTCGAAGGTCTGGGCGTGCTCGGCTCCGACCGTACCCACCACCCGGTACAACGGCAGTTTGAGGCGCCGCGCCTGCAGCCACTCCTGCAATTCGGTCTTGGCATCCTTGGCCATGGCCGCCATCTGCGGATGGATCTCGACGCTGTCGTACAGGCGTTGAACCAGCGCCTCGGCCACGGGGTAGCCGGCATCGATGCAAACGGCGCCGATCAAGGCCTCAAGTGCATCGGCCAGGATAGAAGGTCGGCGTTGACCGCCGGATCGCGCCTCGCCCTCGCCCAGTCGCAACAAACCCTGCAGCCCCAGTTCTTGCGCGATGCGGTGCAAGGACTCCTGGCGCACCAGACCGGCACGAACCCTGGACAGGTCGCCTTCTGGCAAGGAGCCCAGGCGTTCGTAAAGCAGTTTGGAAACCGCAAGGTTGAGGACCGCATCACCCAGGAATTCGAGCCGCTCGTTGTGCTCGGCACCATGGCTGCGATGTGTCAGCGCGCGCAGCAGAACGCGCGGATCCTTGAATTGATGCTGCAGGCGCCGCTGCAACAGCTCCAGCGGCTCGGGCATGGATGCGCTTATTGCGTGGAACCGGTGTACTTGATCAACAGGTAGGCCGGTCCGAACAACTCGATTTCCTTGTTGTACGAGTAGTTGATCACCACCTTGTCGCCGTTCTTGGTGATTTGCAAATCCTTGCCGGCGATCGAAGTGATGTCGTCGACGGCGGCTGACTTGTCGAACAACACCCGAACCTCGCCCACGGTGTTGCCGACGCGCGCACGTTCAGCCGCCTTCTTCACGGCCTGGAATTCGACGAAGGTTGGAGAGACCTTGGCCGCCACCACAGCAAGAAAGCCCACAAGACCCGCCACGACGATCAACCCGATCAAGGAGATCCCACGCTGACGTTCCCTGCCGATGTACTTCATTCCGTTTGCCTCCAACACGAATGGCACGCTTGAATCAGCGGAAACTGCCGATGCGTCCCAGATCCCCGAAATTCATCCACACAAAAAACGCACGTCCCACCACGTTGGCATCGGGGACAAAGCCCCAGTAGCGCGAATCCAGTGAGTTGTCACGGTTGTCGCCCATCATGAAATAGTGGCCGTCGGGCACCTTGCACACGACACCCTCGATACTGTAGCGGCAATTGCCTCGCTGGGGAAAGTCGCCCGCGGCCATCACGCCCGCAGGCGCAGCCTCGTTGATCAACAACCGGTGCTGGCGCTGGCCTGGCAGCGATTCCTCAAACTGCTTCTGGTAGCGCATCGATTCACGGTCAAAGAAGTCGGCAACAGCCGCTTGCTCGACGACTTGCCCGTTGATGCTCAGACGCTTGTTTATGTAGGCAATCTCGTCACCCGGCAAACCGATGACGCGCTTGATGTAGTCGACATTGGGGTTGGGTGGGTAGCGAAAAACCATCACATCGCCACGCTGTACGGGGTTGCCGGCGGTCAGCTTGGTGTTGATGACCGGCAGGCGCAGGCCGTACTCGTATTTGTTGACGAGGATCAGGTCGCCCACCAGCAGGGTGGGCAACATCGAGCCCGACGGGATCCGGAAGGGCTCGAACAGGAACGAGCGCATCAGGAATACGATGGCGATCACCGGAAACAGGCCTGCCGTCCAATCGAGCCACCAGGGCTGTTGCAGTACGGCGACGCGCGCCTCGGTCAACATCGCGTCGTTGGAGTCCTGGATGCCCTGCTTCGCCAGGCTAGCGCGTCGCGCGGCCGCGTCCGTTTCGAGCGCCTTTGCGGCAGCAAGCCGTCGCGGCAGGAAGTAAACCTGCTCGGCAATCCAGTAGGCTCCCGTGACGATGGTCGCCATGAGCAGCAAGAGCGCGAAATTGCCCTCGATGCGGCCGCTGTACCAGCCAGCCGCATAGAGAAAAAAGGCAGCCAGGATGGCACCGGTCAGAACTTGCATCAATCCTCCACTTGCAGGATGGCCAGAAAGGCCTCCTGCGGCACCTCGACGGAACCAATCTGCTTCATGCGCTTCTTGCCGGCCTTTTGTTTTTCGAGCAGCTTGCGCTTGC
>CAYNWR010000002.1:5025-29029 GCA_964400915.1 uncultured Burkholderiaceae bacterium | reverse complement strand
GCCTGTGGGTGATGCACGACTTGCCCATGCAGGATGACCGCGGATCGTTTTCCCGTCTTTACTGCAGTGCCGATTGGCAAGGAATCGGTCTGGCAACGCCCGTCGTGCAGATCAACCAGTCAATGACCGCCGGTGCAGGCACGATCCGAGGACTTCATTTCCAGCATCCACCCCATGCCGAGACCAAGGCAGTCCGGTGTGTTGCAGGTGCGGTCTTTGACGTTGCGGTCGACGTGCGCCGCGGTTCCCCAACGTATCTTCAGTGGTATGGACTTCGTCTTGCGGCCGGGGATGCCAAGAGCCTGATCATTCCGCCAGGGTTTGCCCATGGCTTTCAATGTCTTGAGTCGGCGTCATCGCTGATGTACTTTGTAACGGCCGCGTTTGCGCCCCAGGCCGAAGACGGTCTTCACCCCCTGGATCCATCGCTGGAGATCGCTTGGCCCATGCCTTGCACCATGATGTCCCCCAAGGACGAGGGGCGCAAGAAGCTGGCCGACCGCTCGTTTTCAGGCGTGGCTCTCGCGGCAGAATCCTTGAATCTGGGCGATTGATGCCTGTGCAGCGCTTTACTGTCGTTGGCGCCCGTGGATTTGTCGGTAGCCGCCTGACCCAGACCCTTCGCGAGCAGCGACGGGACGTCTTGGCGCTTGGACGCGGTGACCTGGACTTCCAGCCCGAATGGCATCTGGGACACGTGATCTATGCGGCCGGGCTGACCGCCGATTTCCGTCAACGTCCCCTGGATACCGTCGAGGCGCACGTTTGTACGCTTCGGCGTCTGCTTGAAAGGGGTCGATTTGACTCACTCACGTACCTGTCCAGCACCCGGGTCTACGCGGGCGCAGCTTCAACACAGGAATCGGCAAACCTGCAGGTAAATCCGAATGTTTCGGGGGATCTTTACAACCTGTCGAAACTCATGGGTGAATCCCTGTGCCTGCATGGTGGGCGTACGGGCGTCAAGATCGCGCGCCTGTCCAACGTGGTTGGGCTCCGACCTGACCCAGACATCTTCATCGATCAACTATTGGCCGAAGGCCGAGCCCATGGCGGCCGCGTGAGCCTGAAGACCTCGCTCGATTCGTGCAAGGACTACATTGCGCTGGACGATGCGGTGGCGTTGTTGATCCGGCTGAGCGAGTCAAGCGAAGCGGGCATCTTCAATGTGGCCAGTGGCGAGGCGACGAGCAATGCCCAGGTTGTCGACATGATCCAGTCGCAGTTGGGCTATGTATTTGAGGTCGCGCCGGATGCAACACGCTGGGCTTTCGACCCCATCGACATCAACCGCGTCCACAAGGCTTTTGGTTTTCGACCACAGGCGTTCGCCGACTATTTTTCCCAGTTTCTTCAAGACTACCAAGCACAAAGGCTGATGGCATGAGCTACCTAGAGACCACCCCCGACGCACATCCCGACTACCGGGCCGAAAAGCGCCAACGCATTGGCGATTTCGCCAGCGACGAAGCGTTTCGAGCCTTGTCCACCCAATGGCGGGTGATGGCCTTGCAACGCAAGTACATGAACAATTTTTCGTGGCTTGGTCGACCCTTGATCCAATTGCCCATGGACGCGATGGCGTTGCAGGAATTGATCTGGGCCGTCAAACCCGACCTGGTGATCGAAACGGGCATTGCCCATGGGGGCTCGGTGGTCTTGTCAGCGTCCATGCTGCAACTCATCGGCAAGGGGGCGGTTGTGGGCATCGACATCGACATTCGGCCGCACAACCGGCAGGCCATACTGTCCCATCCCATGGCTGGGCGAATCCAGTTGATCGAAGGTTCGAGCATCGACAGCGGTGTGATCGATCAGGTGAGGCAACTGGCCAAGGGCAAATCCTCTGTTCTGGTGGTGCTTGACTCCAACCATACCCATGACCACGTCCTGGCTGAACTGCAAGCCTATGGACCCTTGGTCACCGTGAACAGCTATTGCGTGGTGTTCGATACCTTTGTCGAAGATCTTCCGGCAGACCACGTCTGGACGGACCGCCCCTGGGGCAAGGGAAACAACCCCAAGACCGCTGTCCATGCCTGGCTCAAGACACGGGACGATTTCGCCATTGATCGATCGGTCGAGGACCGCTTGTTGGTGACTTCAGCTCCGGACGGCTTTCTGCGCCGTCTGCGTTGATCAGAGAGTGGACCCCAAAATGAACTTCCTCTCGACGGTATTTTTTGGCGTGGACCGCGAGCCCTTCCTCAAGGGCATCCAGCAATCGATTGACCACATCGGTCACAAGGATGGGATCTACACCGGGGACAACATCTTCACCTGGGGTCGCAACCTGAGCTTCTTCTCTGATGAGGCCTTCATGAAGGCCTGGCGCCAGCACGCCAACACGGCCGTCGAGGAAGCGATTGTCTGGCGGGTGTCGGTCGTCGCTTGGGCAGCCCGCAGTGTGATGTCGCGCCGAATTCCCGGTGATCTGGTCGAATGCGCTTGTGCGATGGGCACAACCGCACGCATTGTTTGCGATTACACGTCGTTTGCGGCGCAGGACCGCAAGTACTACCTGTACGATCTGTTCGATCCTGGGCAAACCATGCAGCATCACGACACCGGTGGCCAGCAGGGATCGCTCTATGACAAGGTGCGTTCGCGATTCACCGATTGCCCCAACGTTCGCGTTCTGCAGGGGCGGGTTCCAGAGGTCTTGCAGGCCGAAAGCCCGTCGCAGGTGGCGTTCATGCACATCGACCTGAACAACGCGCCTGCCGAAATTGGTGCCCTGGAAATTCTGTTCGACCGCCTGTCGCCCGGCGGCATCCTGATATTGGACGACTATGGCTGGCTTGGCTACAAGGCGCAGAAGCAGGCCGAAGATCCCTGGCTTGCTGCGCGTGGGTATCAGGTGCTGGAATTGCCAACTGGCCAGGGACTGGTCTTCAAGTGATCTTGTCCCGGGCATGATCGAAATCCATCCCCAAGCCCAGGTCTCGCGCCTGGCCGACATCGAGGATTCCGTTCGCGGGACGCGCATCGTCATTGGAGCGCACACCGTCATCGACAGTTTTGTGAAGATCAAGCCGGCGGGCGGAAGTGGCGATTTGCGAATTGGTCAGTGGACAGTGATCAACTCGGGCTGCGTGTTGTACACCGGGAACGGTATCGAAATAGGCGATCAGGTGGCCATCGCGGCCAATTGCACCTTTGCGCCCACCAATCACGAAATCTCGGATCGGTTGCGGCCGATCCGTGCCCAGGGCTTCATGCCCAGTCGCGGCGGCATCGTTGTCGAGGACGATGTCTGGATTGGCGCGAACTGCGTGCTTCTGGACGGTGCGCGCGTCCGGCGGGGCGCGGTGGTGGCTGCCGGCGCGATTGTCCGTGGGGAATTGGATGCGTATGGCATCTACCGAGGGCAGCCCTGCCGCAAAGTCGGCGAAAGGGGCGGCTCGGGCCACTAGGGCCTGTTCACACGACGCATCTCGTCACCGTGGTGTGAACAGGCCCTCGTTCAAGCACATGGCCATCGTGCGGGCGGGTTTGCCTGGCCGGCCTTGGCCTGGGGCGGGAACGCAAAAAAAGCACCCCAGGGTGCTTTTCTTGGCTTTGGCATGATTTTCAGCCTGTAGCGAGCGCCAATTCTTGGGTTATTGCTGCAAAAGTTGTAGCACACTCTGGGGCAGCTGATTCGCCTGGGCCACCATGGCGGTTCCGGCTTGCTGCAGGATCTGGGTGCGCGACAGGTTGGCGGTTTCCTTGGCGAAGTCCGCATCGACAATGCGGCCCCTTGAAGCTGCCAGGTTTTCAATCTGGATCTCGATGTTGGCCACAGCGCTTTCAAATCGGCTTTGCAAGGCGCCCAGATCGGCGCGGGCGGAATTCACCTGATCAATGGCGCTGTCGATCTTTTTCAGCGCGATCCAGGAGTCCCGCTGCGACGCAACGGTCAGCGTGTCGATGCCGATGGAGTCGCTGGTGGTGTCAACGGCGCTCAGCAGATTGGTCAGATTGGCGTTGGCGAATCCGGCATTGGTTGCCGTGAAGCCTGTGAAAGTGACGTTGGCAGCGTCGCCGTTGGAGTCCAGCTTGGACGACACGAGGTCAATCTTGAACGTCAGGTTGTCATTGCGCGTCAAATACGCAGTCACGCCCGAATCGGCTGATTTGCGGTTGATGGCCTCGACGATCTGACCCAAGCGCTCGGAACCCGAACTGGCCGCCTTGACGGGGCCGATGTCGTAGGTGTTGAGGCCGTCACTGATCTGCAAGGCAGAGGGCGAGGTGATGGCCGTGATGTCGGTGACGGTCAGTGGGTCGATGGCCGAATTGGTGTTGTCGTATCCATACACCACGTCACCCAGCGCCTTCGCTGTGGTGTTGGCCAGGGCGCCCAAGGAAGCGTTGTCGCCGGAGTTGGCGCCAACCTGGAATACGGCACCCGCGAACGAGCCATCCAGGATTTTCTGGCCGTTGAAGGTGGTCTGCTTGGCCACACGGTCAATTTCGTCGGACAACTGCTTCACTTCAGCCTGCAGCGCGATCCGGTCCTGAACGCTGTTGGTGGCATTGGCCGACTGAACGGCCAGTTCGCGCATGCGCTGCAGCATGTCGCCGATCTTGCCCAATGCGCCTTCGGCCGTTTGAGCCAGCGAAATGCCGTCATTGGCATTGCGCGCTGCCACGGTGAGGCCCCGAACGCCGGTGTTCATTCGCTCGGCGATTGCGAGACCGGCTGCGTCGTCCTTGGCGCTGTTGACGCGCAGGCCCGATGAGAGGCGTTGCATCGATTGCGACAGAGACATCGACGAGGTAGCCAGATTGCGCTGCGCGGTCAGCGAATTGACGTTGGTGTTGATCGTTGCGGCCATTGATAAGCTCCTTCTGGCGGTTCCGGGTACCTGGTCTGTGCATCAAACACAGGCACTGGGGCGTATGGAACCGTGGGGAAATTGTTGGGCAGGCCGGCCACCGGCATAAGCCCAAAAAGAGCGCCAAATCAATGGCTTCTGTCCGCTTAGATGGGCCCCGCGACCCCTTGAAGGACGGAACAGACCTCAGAAAGCCCTAAAGTTTCCAGCCTTGAGCCCGAAATTGGGGTACCAACTCGCCACTTGGGCCAGTTGCCAAGGCTGAATAACTGGATCCGGGTGCTGACGCATCTGGTCTGCCGGTGATTGAGCTTTGGCGGCTCGCCAGCCAGACCAGGGAATGGTGAGACGGATTTCAACCTTTTTCAGGAGCACCACAATGGCAGCAACGATCAACACCAACGTCAATTCGCTGGTGGCACAACGCAACTTGAACATGTCGGCAGCATCGCTGTCGCAATCGATCCAGCGTCTTTCGTCGGGCCTGCGTGTCAACAGCGCCAAAGACGACGCCGCCGGCCTTGCCATTGCCGAGCGATTCCAGGTACAGGCCAAGGGATTGACTGTCGCGGCCCGCAACGCCAACGACGGTATTTCGCTGGCTCAAACGGCTGAAGGCGCGTTGGGCAAGATCGGCGACATCCTGCAGCGCATGCGTGAACTGGCTGTGCAGTCGGCCAACGCCACCAACAGCGCCGCGGACCGCACTGCGCTGCAGGCTGAAGTGAAGCAGCTCACAGACGAAATCGACCGCGTGGCCAAGCAGACGGGCTTCAATGGCCAGAAGATTCTGGACGGATCGTTTGCGGGTGCCGTGTTCCAGGTCGGCGCATTCGCTGGCGACAACATCTCGGTGGGTGCCTTGACGGATACCCGTGCCAAGGGGCTCGCCGATGTGGTCTACGCCTACGATCAAACCACGGGCATTCAAGCAACCAGCATCACCGATCTGGCCGAAATCACGTCTGCCACGGCGCTGCAGATCAACGACGGCACGACCACCTTCGACCTCGGCACCATCAAGGCGGCCAGCTCAGGTTCCGAGCGCCTGGGCCAATTGATCGAGGCGATCAACCGCAAGACGGCCGACACCGGCGTGACAGCCTATCTGACCAAGGCCGACGACGGCACCTTCTCGATCGACCTGTTGTCGTCGAAGCTCAATACGAGTGGCGATGCAGCAACGCTCACGCTGACGGGCTTTACGGCCAACAACTTCGGGTATGCCGCGGCAGCGGTGGGCGCAGCCGGGGCGCAACTGAGCGCAACCGATACGACGACCGACTCTCTTGGTATCGACACCCTGACCGTCAACACCCAACGCAATGCCTGGGTGGCGCTCAAGAAGATCGACGATGCCATCGATCAGGTGAACTCCGCGCGAGCCGATCTCGGCGCCTTGCAAAGCCGCTTCGAGGTGGCCGTGGGCAACATCGAGATTCAGGTGGAGAACATCGCAGCGTCCCGTGGCCGGATCGTGGATGCCGACTTCGCCAAGGAAACCGCCAACCTCACGCGGACGCAGATCCTGCAGCAGGCAGGTACGGCGATGGTTGCGCAGGCAAACCAATTGCCGCAGGGTGTTCTGGCCCTGCTGCAATAATCGCGACAAGGGGATCGAACCATGCCAGAGGCCTGCCCAGCAGGCGCTCCGGGCCAGATGGCGGCGAGGCGAGTCCTTGCCGCCTTTTGGCATTTATTCAAGGTAAAAATGGCGTCTTTCCGGGCAAATGGGCCATGGAAATTCGCGCGATGATGCTGCAATAGGAGGCGAAGATGCCTGTCTCATCTGCAGGAATAGGAAGTGGACTGGACGTCAACAGCATCGTCACACAGCTGACGGAGCTGGAGCGCAAGCCATTGGTTTCCCTGCAAGCCAGGGCCGCCTCGATTCAGACCAAATTGTCGGCCTACGGGCAAATCAAGAGCCAGATCTCGGCCTTGGGTGATGCCGCCTCGAAGCTCAGGCTCGATAGCGCCTGGAGCGGCTTGTCGGTGAAATCCACCAACGAGGCAGCAGTCTCCGCATCGGTCACGGGCGTTGCAAGCGCTGGCAGCTACAGCATCGAGGTTCAAAAGCTGGCCAAGGCGCAGTCGGTCGCGTCGGCAACGGTACCGGTCGATGCGACGGTGGGCAGCGGTTCACTGTCGATCGAACTGGGAACCTGGGATCCCGGTTTTGCGGCGTTCACCGTCACGCCGGGTGGCCCCGCCGCCATTGTGGTGTCGCTGACCGCCGATTCCACCCTGCGCGAGGTGATGGACAAGATCAACGAAGCGAACGCAGGCGTCACCGCCATTGTCGTGCGCGACGGCCTGGGCGGTGAGCGCCTGTCGGTGCGCTCCAACAAGACGGGTGCAGAAAATGGCTTTCGGATCCAGGTGACGGACAACGATGGTGACAGCTCGGACAATGTCGGTCTGTCGAGCCTGAACTTCGACCCGCAGAACCTGCCAGGCGTGGGCCTGTCGGGCATTTCGGAGGGCGGCAATGCCAAGTTCCTGCTCAACGGCCTGGACATCGAATCGAGCAGCAACTCGATCACCCAGACCATTCCCGGGGTCACCCTCAAGTTGACGCAAGAGACCACATCGCCGGTCGAGCTGACCCTGAGCCAGGACACCGCGTCCATCAAGAAGAACATCCAGGATTTTGTTGCCGCCTACAACAGCCTGAATCAGACTTTGGCCGATGCAACCAAATACGATGCGGACAGCAAGACAGCCGGACCTTTGCAGGGTGATACCACCACCAATGCCCTTCGGCAGACCCTTCGCAATTTGGTGGCATCCACCAGCGAGGGCTCGGTCTACAGCCGCCTGGCCGATGTGGGTATCGTCGCCCAGCGAGGCGGCGCGTTGACGGTCACGTCCACGACGCTGGATGCGGCCCTGGCCAATGGCGATGAGCTCAAGAAGCTTTTTGCCACCAACAATGGCAATGCTGCAACCGACGGGTTTGGCATCAAGATCAAGGATTTTGTGCAAGGCTTGTTGTCGTCGGATGGACGTGTGACGGGAAAGACCGAAGCCCTGCAAGCGGAGATCAGCCGAAATGGCAAGCAACAGGAAGCCGTCAACACCAGGGCTGCGGCGGTCGAGAAGCGCTTGCGCGCCCAATACACGGCGCTGGATGGGCAAATTGCCGGGATGAGTTCGATCAACACGTTCTTGTCCCAGCAGATCACGCTCTGGAACAACCAGAAGAGCAAGTAGGAGCTGATTTTGCCCAAAATCGCTTGCACCGGGCGCGGTTACTCAGTGGGCCGCTATCTTTTTTGCACCCATTTAATTAAAACAAAATTCCGAGGGTGCCCTTGATTTCGTCGCATCCGTGCCGAAAGAACGTACAGTGATTGCTCATCATCCAGGTACGCACATGTTTACACCGGTCAGTTCTCGCCAGGCGGCGGCTTATCGAAAAGTCGAGGTCGCCGCCAATATTGATGGGGCGAGCCCCCACAAATTGATCGCCTTGTTGTACCAAGGCATCTTGCAATCCTTGACGGCCGCCCGGTTGGCGCTGGCCTCCGGAAACATTTCCGCCAAGAACGAGCAGCTTGGCCGCGCGGTCCGTTACATCGAAGAAGGGCTCATCGTGTCCTTGGATGAAGGTCGTGGCGGCGAGTTGGCGCAGAACCTGCGCGGGGTCTACAGTTACAGCCTCGCGCGCCTGACCTTGGCGAATCTTCGGAACGACGAAACCCTGATCCGGGAAGTGATCGACCTGATTGAGCCCCTCGCACGCGCATGGGACCAGATCGGCCCCACGGCCGCAAAGGAGACACGTTGATGTCGCAGGCCCTTTTGGATTACTACCTGGCCATTGAGCAAATGTCCCAGCGCATGCTCGAAGCTGCCGAACTGGCCGATTGGGATGCCGTCACTCGGCACGAGGGCGCCTGCAGCATTCTCATCGAGCAGTTGCGCACGCTGGGCCGCCAACAGGACCTGTTGCCCGAACAGCGCAAGATCAAGGCAAAGATCATGCAGCGCATCCTTCAGAACGATGCGCAGATTCGCAACCTGGCTGAACCCTGGCTTGCCAATTTCGACGAGACGATGTTGCCCTCGCGTCCACATCTCGTGCATTGACGCAAGTGGCCCAAGCGCTGCGGTGGCAGACGGTTCATTGGCCCCTTCGGCGCAGCGCCCGCTGCTGCTGCGTCAGACCTGCATGTTCATGATGTCGGTGTAGGCCTGCACAAAGCGATTGCGCACGTGCAGGGTCGCCTGAAAAGCAATCTGCGCCTTCTGGATTGCAACCATCGTCTGTTCGATGCTGACGTTGGGGTTCTCCAGTTGCACTTCGCGCTGAAGGGCATCGGCCTTGGACTGATGGGCGCTGGTCGACTTCAGGGCACCTTGCAAGGCCTGCGAGAACCCGGTCTCGCCCACGGCGCCAGCAGCACCGCGCGCCGCGCGCGCCACGGCGGGCGACAGCGCAGTCGTCGAAACGTTGGGTGTGAAGCGTACGTCCATGGTCTGGCCCTCTGAACGAGGATCCTAGGCGCCACTTGGCATTTCCAAAGCCCAAATAGCAGGTGCCGTCGCCGGCTTTTCGGGCTTATGCGCGGGAGGGGCCTGTCCAGAATCTCCCCATTCACTCCCCTTCTCGATCGTTTCCACATTTACCGACCCGATATGGCAGCCCTCGCTGAGACACCTGCTCCTGCTTTGCCGACGATGGCCATGCGCTGGGAAGTGCTCGAACGTGGGCAACGGATGAAACTCATCGGCGCTGTGCTTGCCTTTGTCGCAGTGCTGATTGCCGCAATCGTCATCGGACGTCAACCCGATTGGCGCGTGCTGTTTGCCAATGTCAACGACAAGGATGGCGGCGCGATCATCGCTCAGCTTTCCCAGATGAATGTGCCCTACAAGCACGCGGAAGGTGGTGGGACCATTCTGGTGCCCGCCGACCGAGTTCACGACGTTCGTCTGCGACTGGCGACACAGGGACTGCCCAAGGGGGCCATTTCAGGCTTTGAAGCCATGGAGGCCAACCGCTTTGGGATGACGCAGTTTCAGGAGCGTGTGAGTTTCCAGCGTGGACTGGAGGGCGAGCTGACCCGATCAATCCAGGCCTTGTCATCGGTGCAGGGCGCTCGTGTGCACCTGGCAATGCCCAACCAGAACGGGTTTTTCCGGGATCAACAAAAGCCGTCGGCCTCGGTTCTGCTGAGCTTGCATCCAGGTCGTACGCTTGAGCGCGCGCAGATTGCGGGGATCGTTCACCTGGTCGCATCCAGCGTTCCGGAATTGGCGCCTTCTGCGGTGAGCGTGGTGGACGACTCTGGCAAGTTGTTGTCAACCACGTCGGACGCCGGTGCAGGCGGAGGTGATGTCCAGCAACTTCAATACGTCCAGCAGATCGAGCAGGCGTACAACCGGCGCATTCTGGAACTGCTGGAACCCGTTGTCGGACGACAGAACGTCAAGGCGCAAGTCACCGCTGACGTGGACTTCTCCCAAACCGAGTCCACTTCGGAGCAGCACCGACCCAACCTTTCGCCCGACGCCAGCGCAGTGCGCAGTCAGCAAATCGTGGAGTCCGGCGCAGGTGCTGGTGGTGCTCAGCCCACCGGGGTTCCGGGCGCCGTTTCCAACCAGCCCGCCGGTGCGGCTTCCGCTCCCATCAACGGTGCGCCAGCGCCCCTGGCCGCTGCAGGCACGGGCGGCGCAGGGCTGGCGGCCGGTGCGCGTCGCGAATCGACTGTGAACTACGAGGTGGACAAGACCGTCCGAGTCGTGCGCGTGGGTTCGGGGAGCATCAAGCGCATCAACGCTGCGGTCGTCATCAATCACCAGACCACGCCGGATGCTCAGGGCAAACCCAGCACCAAACCCTTGTCAGACCAGCAGGTTGAACAACTGACCGCCTTGGTGCGTGAAGCTGTGGGATTCAACAAGGATCGGGGCGACTCGGTCAACGTCGTCAACGCCGCCTTCCTGGTGGAATCCGTCCCGGTGGTCGAAGTGCCACTCTGGAAGCAGCCCCAGGTGCTGGACATGGCGCGCAGTTTCGCATGGCCAGCCGCATTGGTTCTGTTGGCCGCGCTCCTGCTGTTTGGCCTGGTGCGCCCGGCCATCAAGAATCTGTCGAACGCAACGACCGTGGCCGTGAGAATGGGCCCGGATGGAAAACCCCTGCCGGCCGGCACACAGGTTGACGCGATGATTGCCGAAACGCCCGAGCGTCCGGCGCTGCCCGGTCCGAACGCGGTGGCCGACCCGAATGCGCCGGTTGCACCGACACCCGAACAACTGCGTCTGGAGGAAGCGCGCAAGCTGGCTCGCAGCAACCCGATCGCTGTCGCCAACATCATGCGTGATTGGATGAACGGTGGATCGTCGGAGGCTTAGGATGCAGAATCCCAACCATCGGGTGATGCCCCAGTCATCAACGAGCCGCGTCCATGCGTCCGCATGGCGAGTGTGTCCAGGGACCTGGGAAAACCTCCCGGGCCGACCCTGACACCAGTCCCATGACCCAAGGTACAGAAAATGGATGAGCAGGACGGTTTGCAGGACGCAGCAATTCTCCTCATGTCACTTGGTGAGGAAGAGGCAGCGGAAATCTTCAAGCAGTTTTCACCCAAAGAGGTGCAAAAGCTCGGTGAAACCATTGCGCGGATGAAGTCGGTTTCCAAGGAGCGCGTCGACAACGTGGTGTTTCGCTTCACCGAGACAGCTGCCCAGCAAAGCCTGCTGGTGTCCGACACGGGCGACTACGTTCGGTCGGTTCTGCGCAAGGCTCTGGGCGATGACAAAGCCGGTCTGTTGATTGACCGGATATTGCAGGGCGGTGACGTATCCGGGATCGAAAGCCTCAAGTGGATGGATCCGGTTTCGGTGGCGGAACTGTTGCGCAACGAGCATCCTCAAATCGTGGCTGCGATCCTCGTTCATCTGGATTTCGATCAGGCGGCGGGCGTGCTCAAGCATCTCTCGGATCGCCAGCGCACCGAGGTGATGTTGCGAGTGGCCACCCTGGAGGGAATTCAGCCCACCGCGCTCAAGGATCTCAACGAGGTCCTGTTCAAGGTGCTGGCAGGGGGCGACAAGGTTCGCAAGACCTCGTTGGGCGGTGTCAAGACAGCTGCTGAGATCATCAACTTGTTGGGCACGAACATCGAGACCACGGTTCTTGAGGCCATTCGTGGATTCGATGGCGAACTGGCGCAAAAGATCATGGACAAGATGTTCGTGTTCGACGACATCGCAAAGCTGGACAACAAGTCGATTCAGCTGGTGCTGAAGGAGGTGGCTGGGGATGCTTTGGTGGTCGCGCTGAAAGGAGCCTCACCGGAACTCAAGGACAAGTTCCTGTCGAACATGTCGTCACGCGCCGCCGAGACGCTGCGGGAGGATCTGGAATCGCGCGGTCCGATGCGCCTGTCGGAGGTCGAGGCCCAGCAGAAGGAAATCCTGAAGGTCGTTCGACGCCTGTCCGACGAAGGTCAGATTGTTCTGGGCGGCGGAGGCGACGATGCCTTTGTCTGAAGTGCGCACAACGCCGGCGCCAGCTGCACGGGGCGGATCTCGCTTTGTGCCAAGCGAGGAAATTGATCGGGTGCGATCCTGGAATTTCGAAAGCGTCGATGTCGATCCTGAGGCACAAGCTCATCCCGCCGAGGCGAAGTGGGAGGCAGCTGCCGAAGTGCGCGCCCGGGAGTCGTGGGAGTCAGGCTATCGCGAAGGGCTTCAGTTCGCTCGAGAGGCGGCTGCACGTGAGCATGAGAACGCCATGCAAGCCTACCTCAATGGCGAGGCGCGGGCTTTTGCAGAGCGATTGGGTGGCCTACTGGCCAATGCCGAAGCTTCGCTCCTTGGCATCCACGAGCAACTTGCTGCCCAGATCATCGACATCGCATGTGCCACCGCACGCCAAATCGTGCGGCGGGAATTGCTCATCGACCCCAAGGCGCTGCGCCCAACGATTGACGAGGCGGTTGAACAGCTGCTGGTCGATGCCAAGGTCGCGGTGGTTCGCCTGAGCGTAACCGACCACGCCGTGCTGGCCGATGATCTTCGGGCGCAATACGCGGATGGTCAGTTGGAACTGGTCCTCGACCCCACGTTGGCGCCAGGCGACTGCATCGTCCAGGCAGCGGGTGTGCAGATAGATGGTTCCATGCAGACCCGCTGGCGTCGCGCGGTCGAGCGCCTGGGCCACCACGAAACCTGGAGCCGGAGCGACGATGGCGACGGTGGCTGATCTCTCCATTCGGTGGCCGGCGTTTCTTGCCGAAGCCCTCCGGTGCGCCAGCGCGCCTGTCGCACTTGAATCTCGTGGAACCTTGTGGCGGGTGTCGGGGCTGGTTCTGGAAGCCAGGGGGATCCGCGCGCGCATCGGTACGCAATGCCAGATTGAACCGCCTGGCGGAAATGCCATCCTTGCGGAAGTGGTTGGTTTCGCTGGCGAACACACCTATTTGATGCCCGGGGGCGAGATCAGTGGATTGTCGTGTGGCGTTCCGGTGCGAATCACGCCAGGTGTTCCGTCTCCTCCGCGGCTCAGCCGCGCTGGGGAGCTCGACATGGAAGCCCATGAAGGTGGCTTGCGAACGCCGATGGGTGACGGTTTGCTGGGGCGGGTTGTGGATCCTTGCGGCGCCCCACTGGACCACCTCGGAGAACTCAATGACGTCTCGTGGCGACCTGTGCATCGCCCTCAAGTCAACGCCATGGAGCGCGATCCGGTTCGCAGCCATCTCGATACGGGTGTGCGCGCCATCAATGCGTTGTTGACGGTCGGTCGCGGGCAACGTCTGGGCCTGTTTGCCGGGTCAGGGGTCGGAAAAAGCGTGCTGCTGGGCATGATGGCGCGCTATACCGAGGCCGATGTCATCGTGGTGGGACTGATCGGCGAACGAGGCCGGGAGGTCAAGGAGTTTGTGGAAGACATTCTGGGCGAAGAGGGCCTGCGCCGGTCGGTTGTGGTCGCTGCGCCTGCTGATTCGCCACCTTTGATGCGCATGCAGGGCGCGCTGTACGCCACGGCAGTAGCAGAGCACTTCCGTGACCGCGGCAAACACGTGCTTCTCCTGGTTGATTCGTTGACTCGATTTGTGATGGCCCAACGCGAAATTGCACTTGCAATCGGCGAGGCGCCAGCGACCAAGGGATATCCACCTTCGTGCTTTTCCAAGTTGCCAGCTTTGGTGGAGCGCAGTGGCAATGGGCTGAATGGCGTTGGTTCGATCACCGCGTTCTACACTGTGCTCGCCGAGGCCGACGATCAACAGGACCCGGTGGCCGATGCAGCCCGGGCCATCCTCGACGGTCATGTGGTGCTCAGCCGCGAACTGGCTGAAGGCGGACACTTTCCGGCCATCGATGTGGAGCGGTCGGCTTCCCGTGTCATGCACAACGTCGTCGACAAGGAGCACTTCGAGCGAGCCCGACAGTTCCGCGCCTTGCGGGCCCGGTACGAGCGAAGCCGGGACCTGATCGACTTGGGCGCCTATGTTCCTGGTGCCGACAGGCTGCTTGACCAGGCGATTGCGCTCAAGCCAGTCATGGATGCGTTCCTGCAGCAGGACATGCACGAACGCACGGAATATGAAATCAGTATCCGCCGCTTGGGCGACATCCTCTCGAACGAGGGGGCCAAATGAGTGACCGTTCGCAGGAACCGGCGCTCGCCGCGGTTGTGCAGTTGTTCGAGCGCCGCCGAGATGATGCAGCTCACGCATTGGCTGAAGTGGTTGCGCGGCATCAACAAGCTTTGCGGCAGTTGGAGCAGTTGCAGGGCTACTGCAACGAAGTGGCAGAGCGCTGGGCCTTGCGCGAAGGTGAGGTGCTCTCTTTGGGTGTGACACGCGAACTGCACGGTTTTTTGGGTCGGCTTGATCAGGTCCAGGGCATTCAACGGGAAACGATTGGACGGATCGAGTTGCAGTTGCAGGCCGCGCAGCGGGCGGTTGCGCAATGCAAACAGCGCTTGCGTATGGTTGAGTTGCTGCTTGAAAGAAGGCAATCCGCTCGGCGGTCGATGGCTGACCGTGCGGAGCAACGCGAAATGGACGCCGTTGCGGCGCGTCAGATGGCAGCACGAAAAGGTCTGGCCGCAATGGCCTGGAGGTGACCGATATGACCACAGAGACCCAAGGGGCAACTGCTTCGGTTCCACATGCGGCTCACGCTGGTGCACTGAGCAGGCAGCGGCCGTCCGGAGCCGGCGCGGCACCGCAGGATTTCCTGTCCCTCCTGATGGCAGCAGACCTGACGGACGCCACGGGCGGATTGGGTCTGGAAGCCCAAACCGGCGAAACAGTGATCGACGGCATCGACGCCTCTTCCCAAAAAGACGAAATCGACCATCCAGCCAATGGGACGTCTGTTGACCCCGCCCTGCAAGGGCAGGGCGCGGAAATTCTGAGCAAACAACTCCCGTCCGGAGGCTCTCCTGCCGCGCAGAGCGGTTTGTCCGCACAGTGGTCGGAGATCAGGGGAGTCGGTGGGTCACTGCCCAATGGTTTGAACACAAACGATCAAAGTGGGTTGGCCAGCAGCAAGGGGCAGTCTGGAGACCCGACGTCCATGGTCGGCATCAATTTGGCCATACAGGCGGCAGCGCTGAACGGCGAAGGTGCAACGCCATCGGGCGATCCGTCGATGGATCAGCAATCACTTTCTCAGATGGTGCCCGCGGCGCGTGTTCAGGGCAGATCATCGGGCGGATCAATCGAGGCGGAGGAAAAGGAGCTGGAGCTGGGTGAAAAAGCGCACCGCAAGACCTTCGGTTCCACACGAACGGGTGCCCTGATGGCTCAGCAACATGCGACGGGAATGGACCTTTCCGTTACCAAGAAGCTGCAAAATGCCTCGATTGAGCAGGATCGAACCACCGGCAAAGGGATGGGCGGCGTGCCCGTCGAGCAAGCGCGTGCGACGGTTGAACTTGACGAGGTCTATCGCGACATCACGAAAATAGAGCAGGTCAGCGGAACGTCCCCACGTGCGGAGCTTGTGGACCTTGTCGGCAAGTCGGATGCCTCCAACACTTCAGGCCAACAGGGGGAACCAAACGGCGATCAGCATGGTGCCGCCTTGTCAGACCTTGCGTCTGCTGGATCCGACAACGACGCCGTTTCGATGGAGCCCAAAGAGGCCGTTCAGGACGGAGCCCTGTTGACCATGCGCCGAGCAACGGTGGATCTGGCGGGGAGAAACGGTGAGGACTTGCGAATCCAGGTTGAAGTATCCGGTGCGGATACGCAGCTCCTGTTTCAAGGGTCCGATGGCAACAGCCTTGAAGTCATCGCCCAATCGCTGGACGTCCTGAGGTCCAGCCTGGCCGACGACGGCCTGAATCTGGCCCAGGTGGATCTTGGGTTGATTGCACCGGAGGCAGGAGCTGGAGGACAAACATTTGAAATGGGGCACGGGAATGGACGCTCGTTTGAGCCCAGCCAGCCCCAGCAAGATGAAGCGCGCCGCAGCGCTGCGTTGGCCGTTTCAGATGGCACCAGCCGTGAGCGTCCAGCGGGCGCCACCAACCGCATCTTGGACGCCTATGCATGACAAAGCCATAGGGCGTGGAGCGGTCACAACTGAAATGGTGGACCTTTGGACTGCATTTCTGAAGTTTGCGTTACCGTCGGCCGTGAATAATGGTCTTGTGAGCACCGGCGTATGACCCGCCGACGCGGAAGGATTTGACGTGGCTACTGAGAATACTGACGACGCGGCCAAGGAAAAGCCCAAAGGCAAGAAAAAGCTGCTGATCATTGTGATCGTTGCGGTGCTGCTTCTTGTCGGCTTGGGTGTTGGGGGCTTCCTGTTTCTCAAGAGCCGCAACGCTGCCGAAGAGGATGCTGAGGACAAGCCAGCCGCCACCGCGGTCAACCCAAAAACACCCCCGGCATTTCTTCCGCTGGAGAACATGGTGGTCAACCTGGCCGATCCGGGGGGCGACCGATATGCCCAAATCGGTATCACCCTGGAGCTCGTCGACAAGAAGGCCGAGGACATGGTCAAGGCCTACCTGCCGCGTATCCGAAGCGGTATCCTGCTCTTGGTGTCTCAAAAGACTGCCGAAGAACTGCTGAAGGCTGAAGGCAAGGAAAAGCTCGCAGAAGAGATTCATGCCGAGGTGTCAGCTCCCTTGGGTTTTGAGCGTCCGAAGGAGTCCGACAAGGATGGGGGCAAGAAAGGCAAGAGCAAACGCCCCGACGCCAACCCGGTTCGGGGCGTACTTTTCTCCAGTTTCATCGTCCAGTAGGCTGAATTTGCCATGAGCGAATCGTTTCTTTCGCAGGAAGAGGTTGATGCCCTACTTGAGGGTGTCACGGGTGAGAGTCAGAAAATCGCCGATGAATCGGTGGACGTTGGCCCGATTCGTGACTACAACCTGGCAAGCCAGGAGCGTATCGTTCGCGGGCGCATGCCGACGATGGAAATCGTCAACGAGCGCTTTGCGCGCAATTTCCGTATCGGGCTGTTCAACCTCCTGAGGCGCAGCCCAGAAATATCAGTCGGTGCGCTCAACGTGCATCGCTACAGCAATTTCTTGCGCGAACTGGCGGTTCCGACCAACTTCAACATTGTGGCCATTCGCCCATTGAGGGGAAGTGGCCTCATCGTTTGCGAGCCCACCCTGGTTTTCGGTGTGATCGAAACGCTCTTCGGGGGTGCCGGCAAGTTCCAGACACGCATCGAGGGACGGGATTTTTCGGCAACCGAACAGCGGGTGATCAACCGCCTGGTTGAGGTGATCACCGAGGAGTACAAGAAAGCCTGGCGCGGGATATATCCGATCGAACTGGACTACCAACGTTCCGAGATGCAACCGCAGTTTGCGAACATCGCAACACCCAGTGAGATTGTGGTCAGCACGGCGTTCCAGTTGGAAATCGGCGAGATTTCCGGTGCCATTCACATCTGCATGCCGTACGCAACGCTGGAGCCGATTCGCGATGTGCTGTTTTCGACCACGCAAGGCGACTCGGTTGAAGTCGATCGCAGGTGGGTCAAGGTCTTGAAGCGCGAAATCCAGGCAGCGGAAGTGACCTTGGTCGCAGAGTTGGCAAAAGCCACGGCAACGGTCGAGGAATTGCTGGCGATGAAGCCGGGCGACTTCATCGAACTGGACAGAACTCCCCGGATCCAGGCAACGATCGGAAACGTGCCGATCTTCGAATGCCAGTACGGCACCCACAATGCCAAATACGCAATTCGGGTGGAGCAGAGATTGACGGGCAACGAAAGCAACTGGTTGGGAGAAATTCATGGCAACTGACGAAACCCTGGACGGTGGCGCCGAAGATCCGCTTGCGGGTTGGGCTGAAGCACTGGAAGAGCAAAAGAAGGCCGAGGAGGCGCCAGCAGCACAGGCCCAGGGTGGCCCGTTGACGCCCGAGGGGGGTCACGGCGATGGCGGTGGTGGCGCTCGAGTGCCGCCGGCCGATGCAACGGGTGATGCCCAGGGTGACATCAGCATGGTTTTGGACATCCCGGTTCAACTGTCCGTTGAATTGGGGCGTACCAAAGTGCCCATCCGATATATCCTGCAGTTGGCTCAAGGGTCGGTCGTTGAACTCGATGCCTTGGCCGGTGAACCCATGGATGTCCTGGTCAATGGCTATCTGATCGCACAAGGCGAGGTCGTCGTGGTCAATGACAAGTTCGGCATTCGATTGACAGACGTCGTGACCCCGTCCGAACGTTTGCGTCGTGTCAGCCGTGGATAGCACGAGTTCGGTCCTGACACAGTCTCTCCTGGTCGTGGCAGCCTTGGTGGTTGCCCTGGCCTGTTTGCCTGCCATCGTGCGTGCCTTGCAGTCCCGATGGCCACTCAAGCGAGTCGATAGCGATCACAGCTTGGTTCTGGGATCGGTCATCGCGGTAGGCCCGAATCAACGGGTTGCCACCGTTCACATTTCTGGTTCTGGCCCGCGCCGCCATCTGGTGCTGGGTATATCGCCCGGGACCATCCACTGCCTAGCAAGTTGGGATGATGGTGCTGAGCCTGCGGCCTCTCCAGCGCGCATGGGGCCGGCCAACTTGCCTCAAGCTGGGGACGCGCCAGTCACCCCGCTTCAGAACGCAAGTTGAGGCTCACATGCCCGCAAAGCTTGCCTTGATGATCGACTTGCGACGCTTGGGTCTGGCCACCGCAGGGCTTGCAATCTTGTTGCTTGCCAGTATGCCGAGCCTTGCACAAACCAGTGGCCAACTGCCCCTGGTCATCGGAAGCGGTCCTGGAGGGACAAGCTATTCGGTACCGATCCAGACGCTCATCTTTTTCACAGCGCTGTCGTTCCTGCCGGCGGTGGTCTTGATGATGACGGGCTTCACGCGAATTGTCATTGTTCTGTCGCTGCTGCGGCAGGCCTTGGGTACCCAGTCGGCACCTCCCAATCAGGTCATCATCGGACTGTCGCTCTTTCTGACCGTATTCGTCATGGGGCCGACCCTTGACCGTGTCTACAACGAGGCCTGGGTACCGTACTCAAGCAACCGGATGGGTTTTGAGGACGCGATCGGGCGAGCAGAACAGCCCATGCGCGCCTTCATGGCCAAACAGACGCGGCAATCGGATCTGGCGCTGTTTCTGCGGCTGTCCAAGCAGGACCCTGCGACCAAAGTGGATGACGCGCCGTTTCGCGTGCTGGTCCCTGCATTTGTCATCAGCGAATTGAAGACCGCCTTCCAGATTGGGTTCATGATCTTTGTACCTTTTCTCGTGATCGACATCGTCGTGGCAAGCATCTTGATGTCACTGGGCATGATGATGTTGTCACCAGTGCTGGTTGCTCTGCCCCTGAAGCTGATGTTGTTCGTGTTGGCGGATGGTTGGAATCTACTGATTGGTTCCTTGGCCGCCAGTTTCGCAAGCTGAAGGTGGTCCATGAACTCTCAGATGGTCTTGACAATCGGTCGTGACGCGCTCTGGCAGTTGCTGGTGATTTCTGCACCCGTGTTGATCGCCATCCTGGTGGTGGGTCTGGCGGTGAGCATTTTTCAAGCCGTCACTCAAATTCACGAGGCCACGCTTTCGTTCATCCCGAAGCTGGTTGCTGCGGTTCTGGTGTTTGCGATCGCCGGCCCCTGGATGCTGACGATGCTGGTCGATTTCTTGCGTCGGATGATTGAGGCCATTCCGTCGGTGATCCTTTGACGTCCCAGGAGTGCGTCGGTCGTGATCACTTTCTCCGAGGGTCAGATCATTTCCTGGCTGTCCGCCGTGATCTGGCCATTTCTGCGCGTGTTGGCCCTGATGACGTCTGCACCGCTGTACTCGTCCAGGGCCGTCCCCATGCGGGTCAAGATCGGCCTGTCACTGCTGGTGGCGCTGGTGATCGCCGGGGCTTCGCAGGCACCGTCGGCCATTCGCATCGACAGCCCACTGGCGATTGCGGCAGCTCTCCAGCAGGTGAGCATCGGCCTGGCGATTGGCTTTGCAGCCCGATTGATCGTGGCCACGGCGGAACTGGCCGGTGAACTGATTGGACTGCAAATGGGTCTGAACTTCGCAGTCTTCTTCGACCCGAGTTCAAATGCCCAGGCAAGTTCAGTCTCCCGATTCTTTGGTCAGATCGCACTGATGTTGCTGCTTGTTGCCAACATCCATCTGACCTTGCTGATGGTGGTGGTTCGCAGTTTCGACGTGTTTCCAGTTGCTGCAGATGGCTTTTCGCCGCTGCGCAACCTGCGATTGCACGACTTGGGCGCTGAAGTCTTTTCGGGCGCCTTCTGGATTGCCCTTCCCGTGATTGCAATGCTCATGTTTGCCAACTTCGCGCTGGGCTTCATATCGCGGGTTGCGCCTCAAATGAATGTTTTCTCGATCGGCTTTCCGGTTACCGTGACACTGGGCATGGCGGCCGTCGCAACCATCGTCCCTGCGCTTGAACAGCCCTTTGCCGCTTTGGCTGCTGCGATGCTGTCTAATTTTCTGTACCGCTGAAGCGGGGGCTTCAGAGCAGTCTGTTACGGATTGCGTAGGCCGTCAATTCGGCATTGCTGGAGACGCCGATTTTTTCAAGAACCCGGCTGCGATAGACACTGACAGTCTTGGGGCTGAGCATCAGCTCTTCCGCGATTTCCGAGAGCTTGCGCCCGGCACAGATGAGGAGCATGGTTTGCAACTCGCGTTCCGAAAGGTGCTGGTGTGGCGATTCCTTTTGTGGGTTCACCAGCGATTCTGCAAGCATGTCGGCAACGGCTGGGGTCACGAACCGCTTGCCCGCCGCAATGGCCTGAACGGCCGCGACAAGCTCTTGCGGGTCGCCCGCCTTGTTCAGGTAGCCGCTGGCCCCAGCCTTGAGGCAGCGCAAGGCGTATTGATCCTCAGGAAACATCGACACCACCAGAATGCGCGGTGCGTTGTCCTGGTGGCGCAGTGAAGCGATCACGTCGAGCCCTCCGCGTCCGTGCATTTGAAGATCCAGGACGAGAACGTCGGCGCGGTGCTGGCGAAGCAGTTCGCGCAGGGCCGGGTATCCTTCGGCTTCACCGATGACATCGATACCGTCACATTCGGCGAGCGTGTTTCGGATCCCGCGGCGGATCAAGGCGTGGTCGTCGCAAAGCACCACTCGAATCATGCTTGAGTCCCTGCGCCATTGGCCATTCGAGTGCCTTGGTAGGGAATGACCAGCGTGAGCGCAGTGCCCCGCCCCGCCTGGCTGCTCACGTCCAGCCATCCGCCCGCCGCTGCTGCACGTTCGTGCAGACCCCGCAAGCCAAAGGCACCTTTCTTTGCGTCGGACTGGGGTGCCATGCCTGTGCCGTCGTCCCGCACGTCAACGGTCAGAACGCCGCCGCCGACTGACAGATCGATCGCGATGGACGCACACTGGGCATGCTTGAGCGCATTGTTCAGTCCCTCCTGAACGGTGCGATAGGCCGTGAGTGCAAGTGCAGGCGGCAACCCGGTGTCCTCTATTGATTCGGTCAACCGGATCTTGATCGAGGTCCTCTGGCGCAGGTTGTCCACCAACCAGTGCAGGGCCGGTCCGATGCCCTCGTCCAGAATGGGCGGGCGCATGTCGAAGGCAATGCGCTGGCATGCCAGCACCGCTTGCTGGACGGTTTCGAGTGCGCTTTCAACATGGCTGCGTGCTGGCAACGGGTCGGCTTGCCGCAAGGCCGTCGCAAGATCGAGTTTTATTGCGGTGAGGGCGCTGCCCAGGTCGTCGTGAATGTCGCGAGCGAAACGCAGGCGCTCCTCCTCGATGGCTTCCTGAAGGTGACTGGTCAACTCGGATAATCTCTGCTTCGACAGCTCCAATTGTTCCTGTGCAGCGTTGCGTTCGACCTCGGCCTGTTTCACGGACATCGCCCCTTGGATGGCCGATCGCAATGGGCCCAGATCGTCCTTCATCACATAGTCGGACATGCCGGCCTTCACGGCCGCAACAGCGGCAGCCTCTCCGATCGCGCCCGACACCAGGACAAATGGAGTTGACGGTGACACGTTGCGGACCAGATCCCAGGCCTGCATTGCGGTAAATCCCGGCAGGTGGAAGTCAGCCAGGATCACGTCAAAGTCGGGCTGCGCAAGCGCATGCGTCAAATCCAACCAGCGTTCGATGCGTCGGACATCGATCCTCTCCCAATGCTTGCGCAACGCCGCCACAACCAGCGCGTGATCGGGTTCCGAGTCTTCGATGTGCAGTACCTTCAGGTGCGGCAAGGGTTGGGTGGCCGACATCGCATGGATTTTGTGGAGCGTGTGGAATATACCGGTCGCCAGGGCAAGGCCACGTGGTTCAAATGAAGCGCGCTTTGGTTTTCGCCTGGTAACTGATAAATTCGGTACTGTCCCTTGCTCAATTGGAGCCATGGCATTTCTTCGTGGTGAGACCCGTCCCGTGAACTCAGCTTCGTCCATGTCCCTGTCGGATTCGTCCACTGGTGCAGAGCCAGAAGCGCCGCATGTCCGCTTGTCTGTGTTCACGGCTGCCGAAATCCAGGACTCGCTGATGGTGGTCATGCACGACCTGCAGCGGCTTGAAGGCCTGATTGGGCACGCTGCAAGCAATCTGCTGGATCGATTCTCGGTCGCATCTGCCATGATCGGGCAGATTGAGCCAGACGACGAGAACGGCAAGGCCTTGCGGTCCACCTTGGAATCGGCCGTGACCGAATTGCAGTTTCAGGACATGGCGACTCAATTGATATGGCACACCAGCAAGGTCTTGCAGGGTTGCGCGTTTCGATTGGCAGCTGAAACCATGAGTGACGAAGAAGGTGAGGCTGCCGCTCCGTTTGCAGAAATGGTCCCGGATCGTCCCAACCCGGTGACCCAAAGCGAAATGGACGCTGGTTCCATTGAGTTGTTTTGACCTCCTGTTTCTTGTCGTTTCGTAGATTGGAGCTATTCATCATGCAGTCGATCTTGGCGGTAGACGATTCGCCCTCGATGCGAAAAATGGTCGCCTTCACCCTGGCGGGCGCGGGCTTCAAGGTTGTCGAAGCGGTAGATGGTCAAGATGCACTGGAAAAGGCCGAAGTCGAAGCCATTGATCTGGTCCTGACCGACCAGAACATGCCCAGATTGGACGGAATTGGTCTGACTCGAAAGTTGCGCGAGGACCCAAAGTTCAAGGCAACGCCCATCCTGATCTTGACCACCGAGTCCAGTGATCAAATGAAGCAGGCAGGGCGCGCAGCCGGCGCAACGGGGTGGCTGGTCAAACCATTTGATCCAGCGCGCTTGATCGAAATTGTTCGCAAAGTCATCAAGTAGCTGCCGCTAGGGGCAGTCCGACTCAAAACAGAGCAGAGGAGCAATTCGTGGCAGAAACACATCAAGCAGGTGGGGGCGCGGATTTCGACCTGAGCCAGTTCTATGAAATCTTCTTCGAGGAGGCTGGGGAAAACCTCGACCTCATGGAGAAGCTCCTGCTCAACATGGACATCACGAACGCGACGGACGAAGAGCTCAACGGCATTTTTCGCTGTGCGCATTCGGTCAAGGGCGGTGCTGCGACGTTCGGCTTTTCCGACGTGGCGGAGTTGACGCACCACATGGAATCCCTGCTGGACAAACTGCGTCGGCGCGAATTGACTCCGCTGCCGCCGATGGTTGATGTCCTGTTGGAGTCGGCTGACCTGTCGCGCAGCCTGCTGGCGCGGCATCAGGCTGGTGGGCAAGGCGAAGCGGTACCGACAGCGGATCTGGTGCATCGAATTGCTGAATTTGCTGCTGGCAAGGTGCCGGC
>CAYNWR010000002.1:0-4925 GCA_964400915.1 uncultured Burkholderiaceae bacterium | reverse complement strand
GCGCCGGCAAGTGCTGCAGCGCCCGCCGCGGGGCCTGGCGAACGCAGTCTCGAGATTCGGATCGGGCCGGTTGAGCGTGTTGAACAAGCAGATGCCATCAAGGACCTGTTTCGCGACATCCCTGGCCTGGGCACCATTGCCGATGCCGCCAGCGATCGCGCCGACACGCGCGTGTTCCATGTGGTAACGGCGTCCAGTGACTCGGATTTGCTGGACCTGTTCGTGTTCCATGTGGCCAAGGAACAGGTGCAGATTCGCGCAGCAGGTGCGGCCCCTGTCGCTGCTCCCGCGCAAGCGCCGGCGGCCCCCCCGGCCGAAGACAAAGGCTTTGGCCTTTTTGAGGACGCACCGGGAGCGCCCGTTGCGGCTGCGCCAGCCCCCGCTCCGGTTGCGCCGGCACCGGCCGCCGTTGCCAAGCCCGCCGCAGCGCCAGCAGCCAAAGCAGCAGACAACAAGGCGGGCGCTGCCAGCCAGTCGCTGGAGGCTTCGACCATCCGCGTCGCCATCAGCAAGGTTGACCAGTTGATCAACCTCGTCGGTGAATTGGTGATCACCCAAGCCATGCTGGCCCAGAACAGCCGGGCGCTCGATCCAGCTCAGAACCAGCAATTGATGGCGGGTCTTGCTGATCTGGATCGCAACACGCGGGATTTGCAGGAATCCGTGATGTCGATCCGGATGATTCCCATGTCGACGGTGTTCAGTCGTTTTCCGCGCATGTTGCGTGATTTGGCCAATCGCTTGGGCAAGAAGGTCGAGTTGGTGACACTGGGCGAGGCAACGGAGCTGGACAAGGGCCTGGTCGAGAAAATCACGGACCCGCTGACGCACCTGGTGCGAAACAGTTGTGACCATGGCATCGAGATGCCGGCCGAACGAGCAGCCAAGGGCAAGCCCGATGTCGGCACCATCACCCTGGCTGCTTCGCATCAAGGTGGTTCCATCGTGATCGAAGTGCGCGATGACGGCAAGGGGCTCAACCGCGAGAAGCTCCTGTCCAAGGCCCGTGAGCGTGGACTGGACGTCTCCGACTCGATGTCGGACGGTGAAGTCTGGAACCTCATCTTTGCACCGGGATTCTCGACCGCCGATCAGGTGACGGATGTCTCTGGGCGTGGCGTTGGCATGGACGTCGTGAAGCGAAACATCACGTCGCTCAACGGAACGGTCGATATCGAATCCGTTGAAGGCCAGGGCATGAAAGTGGCCGTGCGGCTGCCTCTGACACTGGCGATCATGGATGGCATGTCGGTGGCTGTGGGCGACGAGGTCTATATCCTGCCCTTGTCCTCCGTGGTGGAGTCGTTCCAGATTGGCAGCGAATCGGTGAACACCGTGGCGCAAGGCTCGCAGCTCGTCAAGGTCCGGGAAGAGTACATGCCGGTCATCGAGCTTGAGCGGATGTTCGGTGTGCCGCGCAACACGGGCGCGGGTGCCAGCACCTTGATGGTCGTTGTCGAGGCCGAGGGCAGCCGTGTGGCCCTGCTGGTCGACGAGCTGCTCGGGCAACACCAGGTGGTGGTCAAGAACCTCGAAACAAACTACCGAAAGGTCTCGAACGTGTCGGGCGCCACCATTTTGGGTGATGGCAAGGTAGCGCTCATTCTGGACATCGGTGCGCTGGTGCGACGCGCGCGACATTGAAATCAAGGGAGATTGATCACCATGGCCGAAGAAACCGCCCTGCAATCGACCGAAGTTGCCCACGGCAATGAGCGGGAATACCTGACCTTTCGCCTGGGCAACGAAGAGTACGGGATCGACATCCTGAAGGTGCAGGAAATCCGCGGTTACGAGCCGCCCACGCGCATTGCCAATGCGCCCGTGTTCATCAAGGGCGTCGTGAACCTGCGCGGCACCATCGTGCCGATCGTGGACATGCGCCTGCGATTCAATTGCCCAAGTGCCGACTACAACGATTTCACGGTCGTGATCATTCTGAACCTTCGCGCCCGGATCGTCGGTATTGTGGTGGACTCTGTCAGTGACGTGATGGCGCTGGCGCCCGATCAGATCCGCAATGCCCCGGACGTGGAAAGCGTGATCGACAACGGAAGCATTCTTGGCCTGGGCTCGCTGGGCGATCGCATGCTGATCCTGTTGGACATCGAGCGCCTGATGGCGTCGCCTGACATGGGTTTGGCTTGATCCGATTTGTGTTTGCGCTTGAGTTGACGCAGCACACGGCATGAGCGCCACTGGCACGGCCGGACGCGAGTTTGAGTGGACCGATGCGGATTTCTCTCGCGTCCAGACACTCATCTACAAGCGTGCCGGTATCAACCTTCACGATGGCAAGCACGCGATGGTCTACAGCCGACTGTCGCGGCGCCTGCGTGAAACCGGCTACACCAGTTTCCGTGAATACCTGGGGTGGCTTGAAAAATCGGACGGCCCGGAGTGGCAGGAATTCATCAACGCGCTGACCACCAACCTCACATCTTTTTTCCGGGAGGCGCATCATTTCGAAATCCTGGCGGCCTTGCTCAAGGCGGGCAAGTCCGGTTCGGGTTGGCGCATCTGGTGCAGCGCGGCCTCGACCGGGGAGGAGCCGTACTCGCTGGCGATCACGGCATCCGAAAACCTCCCTCGAGGAGCCCCGGTGGAAATCGTCGCCAGCGACATCGATTCGAAGGTGCTCGCCACAGCCGAGCAGGGTGTGTATCGCCTCGAAGGGGCCAAAGGTCTGAATCAGGAGCAGTTGCGCCGGTTTTTCCTCAAGGGCAGCAACAGCAATCAAGGCCTGATGCGAGCCCGGCCAGAGCTTCGCAGCATGATTCGCTTCATCCAGCTCAACCTGATTCAGGATGGCTGGCCTTTCAAAGAGCCGTTTGACGTTGTCTTCTGCCGCAACGTCATGATTTATTTCGACGGCCCCACACAGCGCAAGGTGCTCGAGCGCATCCATCGTGTCATGCGTCCGGGAGCCAGCCTGTTTGTTGGCCATTCCGAGAACTTCAGTGACGCCAAGGATCTTTTCGTTCTTCGCGGCAAAACGGTCTATGAGCGGGTCTGAACATGGCTAGCACCTCGTCCGCCGCATCGTTGGCGTCAACAGGTTTTGTCGATCGCCGGCAAATCCCGCGCATGGCCACGCCTTCGGTGGTGAGCGCCGCCCCACCCCGCGCCGGGGCGGCCATGTCACCCGCTCGAACCTTGACCCTGGATGACCTGCGCGCGAGACCCCGCAAGCCGGGCGAGGCGTCTTTCTTCTATTTCGATCACCACTTCCAGTTCAATTCCGTCAAGGTGTTGCCCGGCGAATACTTTGTCGCATCCGACAACGTGATGGTGACCACGGTATTGGGCTCCTGCATTGCGGCTTGTCTATGGGACAGTCGCGTGCATGTGGGGGGCATGAACCATTTCATGCTGCCCGAAGGCGAGGCCGGCGACACCTCGGGACGCTTTGGTTCGTATGCGATGGAACTGCTGATCAACGACTTGCTCAAGATCGGCGCCCGCCGTGAATCCTTGCAGGCCAAGATCTTTGGTGGTGGGCAGGTCATGCACGGCTTCACCACCATGAATGTGGGCGAACGCAACACGCAGTTCGTCACCGAATACCTGCGCACCGAACGCATCCCCATCGTTTCCGAGGACGTGCTGGACATCTACCCTCGGCGGGTCTGCTACTTTCCCGTCACCGGCAAAGCCATGGTCAAGCGCCTGGCCCATGCCCACCCGGATGCGCTCGATGCCCAGGAGCGCAAGGGCAGTGCGACGGCCGTGGCCCAGAACACGGCCGGCGGCTCGGTGGACCTCTTTTAACCATTTCGAGAATCGATGGCCAAAATCAGAGTAGTGGTTGTGGATGACTCCGCCTTGGTCCGGAGCCTGCTGACGGAAATCATCAATCGCCAGGCCGACATGCAGTGTGTCGGTGCTGCGGCCGATCCGCTGGTGGCGCGCGAGATGATCAGGGAGCTCAACCCGGATGTCATCACGCTGGATGTCGAGATGCCGCGCATGGATGGCATCGATTTCCTCTCGCGCCTGATGCGCTTGCGTCCCATGCCGGTCGTGATGGTGTCCACACTGACCGAGCGCGGCGCCGAGGTGACGCTGCGGGCGCTTGAGCTCGGCGCGGTGGATTTTGTAGCCAAGCCGCGCATTGGATTGGCCTCGGGCCTCAAGGATCTGGGCAGCGAAATCGTCGACAAGATTCGCATTGCCGCAAAAGCGCACATCCGGCGGCTGCCCAATGCGCCGGGGGCCGGGGCCTCAGGCGCTGCAGGTGGGACCGGCGTCGCCGCCCCCGCGCCTCTGACTGCCGCCCCCACGCCGCGCCCGCTGCTGGGGCGCATGTCGACCGAAAAAATCATCTGCATCGGCTCGTCCACTGGCGGAACCGAGGCGGTGCGAGAAATCCTGGTGCAATTGCCGGCCGATTGCCCGGCTGTGGTCATCACCCAGCACATGCCCCCAGGCTTTACCGCCAGTTTTGCTGCGCGATTGAACTCGCTGTGCCAGATCACCGTCAAGGAAGCCGCCCATGGCGACCGCATCCTGCCCGGCCATGCCTACGTGGCGCCGGGCGGCATGCAGTTTGCGTTGGCGCGCAGCGGCGCCAACTACGTTGCCGTGGTCGAGGCCGGTGAGCCTGTCAATCGACACCGTCCGTCGGTCGAGGTCTTGTTCAAGTCTGCGGCAAAGGTGGTGGGGCCGAACGCGTTCGGGATCATGTTGACCGGCATGGGCAACGACGGTGCCAGGGCCATGCGCGAGATGAAGGACGCTGGCAGCTACAACTACGTGCAGGACGAGGCCAGTTGTGTGGTCTTCGGCATGCCGCGAGAAGCCATCGTTGCCGGCGCCGCCGATGAAGTGCTGCCCTTGAACCAGATCGCCAGTGCCTTGCTCAAGCGCCTGGGCTCCAGCATGGATCGTGGGCACTATCGAATTTGATAGCAAACATGCAAGGC
>CAYNWR010000001.1:12916-47022 GCA_964400915.1 uncultured Burkholderiaceae bacterium | reverse complement strand
GCCATGATGGCCTTCTTCCTGCTGATGTGGCTGTTGGGGTCGACCGCAAAAGGCGACCTACAGGGCATCGCATCCTACTTTCAGTCTCCTCTAAAGGTGGCCATGCAGGGTGGCTCGGGTGCCGGAAACAGTTCGAGCATCGTGACTGGTGGCGGAACCGACTTGACCAAGGTATCGGGCCAGGTTCGCCGTGCCGACGCAACAGCTGCGTCGGCAAAGGCTTTGGCCGAAGCCGCACGTGCGGAAGCCGCCCGGCAGGAAGCAAGAAAGATTGCATCCGTCAAGGAGCGAATCGAGGCCTTGATCACGGACTTGCCGCGCCTGGCTGAGTTCAAGTCGCAGATTCGGCTGGACCTGACACCGGATGGACTCCTGATCCAGATCGTCGACGACCAAAACCGTCCCATGTTTGACTCAGGAAGCGCATTGGTAAAACCTTACATGCGCGACATTCTTCGGGAAATCGGCTCGGTCCTGTCGGGGGTCGAGAACAAGATCAGTCTGGCCGGGCACACCGACGCCACGCCCTATGGAAACGGTGAGCGCGGCTACAGCAACTGGGAACTTTCGGCTGATCGGGCCAATGCCTCGCGTCGCGAACTGGCATCGGGTGGCCTTAAAGACGACCGCCTGTCGCGCGTTGTCGGCCTGGCCGCCAGCGACCTGCTGGAAAAGGACGTGCCGACAGCGCCTGTGAACCGGCGAATCTCGATTACCGTGATGACGCGCGAGGCTGAGGCCAGACAACTCGGGAAATTTGTACCCGTCGGTGATGAGACCTCTGTACTGCCCAGCGCCACACAGTGACCGCCCACATGTCGACCTGCAGAGCGAACCCGTCGCGCCGACCACCCGCCAATGGCGCGCTTGCTGGCACGCCCCTTGCCGGGCTTGCTAATATCAGGGGCACAGACGAAGGGGTTCCTTGTGGCTAATGACTTGCGCTTTCTGATCGTTGACGACTTTTCGACCATGCGTCGAATCGTTCGCAATCTGCTCAAGGAGATCGGTTACGCAGAAGCAGACGAGGCCGAAGACGGCGTCGTGGCGCTCAACAAGCTGCGCAACGGCAATTTTGATTTCGTCGTGTCCGACATCAACATGCCCAACATGAACGGATTCCAGTTGCTGAGCCAGATCAAAGGGGACGAAAAGCTCAAGCATCTGCCCGTCTTGATGGTAACTGCTGAGGCTCGCAAGGAGGATATCGTTGCTGCGGCTCAAGGTGGTGCTGCTGGCTACATCGTCAAACCGTTCACCAAAGCCACCTTGGAAGAGAAAGTTGGATTGATCATGAAGAAGTTGGGCCGCTAAGGCGAACGCCATGGACAGCAGCACCAACGCTTCAAGCGACGCCGCGCAGGTTGGCGAAGTACATAACAAAATTGGTCACCTGACGCGTCAGTTGCACGATGCGCTGAGCGAACTGGGGATAGCTGAACGTTTGCGTGGAACCGTCGGCGAAATTCCAGATGCCAAGAGTCGCCTGACCTACATTGCCCGCCTGACCGGCGAAGCGGCAGAAAAGGTACTCAACCGAGTGGATCAAGCCAAGGCCGAGCACGAACGCCTTTCGGTCGAAACCCAAGCGGTAAGAGCCGCCATGCTCAAGGATCCTGTGTCGGCTGTGGCATCGGGACAGCTGTTCAACTTCCTCAATGATGTTGAACGCATCGGTCGAGAAATGGACGTGCATCTGACTGAGATCATGATGGCGCAGGATTTTCATGATTTGACGGGCCAAGTGATCGCACGTGTCGTGAGTTTGGCTGCCAACATTGAGGAGCAGCTCGTGCAACTGCTGCTCCAAACCGCCCCCGCTGGCACGCCCGCCACGATCGCTGATTCAAAACGAGAAGCCTTGCAGGGCCCAGTTGTCAACCCTGAAGGCAATACGGACGTGGTGACCGACCAGTCGCAAGTCGACGATTTATTGGCCAGCCTGGGTTTTTGAAGCACTCCCACCGCATCAAGCACCCGTAAACAGGCACTTAAAGGCTCGCTTTTTCGAGCTTTAGACAAACGCCCCGATCCTGACAATTCCCACACGCCCAATGCGCGTGTGCCATGGAATCGTCCAGTCAAGATCGCAACCTTCCAGCAACCGAACGCAAGCTTCAACAAGCCAGGCGCGACGGGCAAGTCAGCCGTTCTCGCGACCTTGGCCATCTTGCGGTCATCGCTGGTGGCGGCGCGCTGATTTGGTACCTGGGACGAACCTTCCTGGATTCAGCGAAGACCGGGCTGGCCCAGCACCTGGTGTTCAGCGCTCGTGGGCTTGGTGAGCCGACCACCATGGTGGATCGCTTTGGGCAAATCGGCCTGTTCGGCGCTGCCCTGTGTGTCGCGCTGGGGCTGGGCATTGGACTGCTCGCAATCCTTTGCAACTGGGCAGTGGGCGGCTGGGTTTATTCCTTCAAACCCCTGGCTCCTGACTTCTCGCGGATCAGCCCTTTCAGTGGCATCAAGCGACTTTTCTCCAAGGAGCACCTCAGCGAGACCATCAAGCTGAGCTTCCTCGCCGTCGTGCTCGGCGCGGTCGCCTTTCATCATTTGGTCCAGGCCCTGGACGGATTGATGACATATCCAGCTCAATCACCCAACGCCGCGATACGAGATGTGATCCAGTGGATTGCGGCCGGTCTGGGCCTGCTGCTCTTGCCACTGCTCATCGCCGCCATTGTGGATGTGCCCTTGCAAATCCACTTTGGCAAGGCTCGCTTGCGGATGTCCCACGAAGAGGTCAAGCAGGAGCACAAGGAATCCGATGGAAACCCGCAGGTCAAGGGTCGGCTGCGCGCTCGGCAACGTGAAATCGCCAATCGCAACAGTGTCAAGTCGGTGCCCAAAGCCGACCTGGTGTTGATGAACCCTACCCACTTTGCGGTAGCGCTTCGCTACGACGAAGCCAGCATGACTGCACCGAGGGTGGTCTCCAAGGGCGCCGATCTCTTGGCCCTGCACATTCGCGACATCGCCCGCGCGCACCGGGTTCCCGTCCTGCAGTCACCGATCCTGGCGCGTGCGCTGTACACCCACGCGGAACTCGATCGCGAAATCCCTGGAACTCTGTACACGGCGGTGGCGCAGGTCCTCGCCTACGTCTATCGCTTGCGCTTGGCCGACCAGGGCGAGGGGCCCATGCCAGGCGAGTTCGTACAGCCCTATGTCGATCCAGCCTTGGATCCGCTTACAACCAAGCAAGCTGAGGTGGCTGCATGAACGACTTCGGCGCAGCCATCGGCAAACTATTGGCTGGCAAGCATCGGGCGGTTTCCGGCATTGCGGCGCCCATGCTGGCGCTGGCTGTCATTGCCCTGATGGTTCTGCCGATGCCGGCTTGGCTGCTGGACACCTTTTTCACGATCAACATTGCCACGGCATTGATCGTGATCATGGTTGCCTCCTACATGGTGCGGCCCCTGGACTTTGCGGCGTTTCCGTCGGTGTTGCTATTGACCACCCTGATGCGACTGTCTCTGAACGTCGCGTCGACCCGCATTGTGCTGCTCGAAGGACACACCGGACCCGGCGCCGCTGGAAGCGTGATCGAGGCTTTCGGACACTTTCTTGTTGGTGGGAATTTTGCCGTTGGCTTGATTGTGTTCACGATTCTGGTGGTCATCAATTTCGTTGTGATCACCAAAGGCTCCGAACGGATCGCCGAAGTTGCAGCGCGTTTTACGCTGGACGCGATGCCCGGCAAGCAAATGGCTGTTGATGCGGATCTCAATGCCGGTCTGATCGACGAACGGGAAGCCAAGCGCAGGCGGGCTGAAATTGCCGATGAAGCGGAATTCTTCGGATCCATGGACGGTGCGTCCAAGTTTGTGCGTGGTGATGCGATTGCCGGCATCCTGATTCTCTTGGTCAACATCGTCGGTGGATTTGCGATCGGCATCTTCCAACATGGCCTCAGCGTCTCGCGTGCCGCGGACACCTACATCTTGCTGGCCATCGGGGATGCCTTGGTGGCGCAGGTACCCTCCCTGTTGATTTCCGTCGCAGCCGCCATGGTGGTGTCGCGTGTCGGCAAGGAGCATGATGTCGGGCATCAGATCGTCTCTCAGGTGTTGATGTCCCCCAAGGTTCTGGGCATGACGGCCGCCATCCTGGCCTTGCTCGGCCTCGTGCCAGGGATGCCGCACCTTGTCTTTCTGGTCATCGCGGCTGCCATCGGGATCGCAGCGCACTGGCTGACTCGCCGTGAAGCCCAGGTGGCCGCCGCATCCGTACCAGCGCCTGTGGCGACGTCTGACGGCGAGGCCACATGGGACGACCTTCAACCCGTCGATCTCTTGGGCCTGGAACTGGGATATCGGCTCATCGCTCTTGTCGACAAGAACAAGTCCGGTGACCTGCTCGGTCGAATCAAAGGCGTTCGACGCAAATTCGCCAACGAAGTGGGATTTCTGCCGCCCCCCGTCCATGTCAGGGACAACCTGGAACTCAAGCCCAGCGCCTACCGAATCGTGTTGCGCGGGGTCGTGATCGGCGATGGCGAGGCCTATCCTGGCATGTATCTGGCCATCAACCCGGGGGGTCTGAACACGCCTTTGAGCGGTACCCCCACAACCGATCCGGCGTTCGGGCTCCCAGCACATTGGATCGATGAGCGGCAACGGGAAATTGCCCAGACGGCCGGTTTCACCGTGGTGGACGCCCAAACCGTCATGGCCACGCATCTTTCCCACCTCATGCAGTCGCACGCTTCGCGCTTGCTCAGCAGGACCGAGACCCAGCAACTGGTCGAACACATCGCCAAGATGGCACCGCGGCTGATCGAGGAAGTTGTTCCAAAGATGGTGTCCATCACTGTGTTCCAAAAGGTGCTCCAGTTGCTTCTTGATGAGGCGATTCCCATCCGCGACATCCGAACCATTGTGGAAACCCTGGCGGAGCATGCGGCCTCCACAACAGACCCGGTGGAGTTGGCCAAGCGCGTGCGGGTTGCGCTTTCACCCGCCATCGTCCAGCAAATCTATGGGCCTGCGCGGGAACTGAATGTCATCGCCATCGAGCCTGGTCTGGAGCGTGTCTTGGTGCAGGCGCTCGGCAACCCCAGCGGGCCTGCCCTGGACCCCGGCATCGCCGATGTTCTCGTCAAGGCGGCGCCAGACCTTGCCTTGCGTCAGGAAGAAATGGGCATTCCCGCCTGCCTGCTGGTACCTGATGTCATCCGCAATTCCGTCGCGCGCCTGTTGCGTCGTGTCGCGCCGCGCTTGCAGGTTCTTAGCCACAGCGAAATACCAGACACACACACGATTCGCATCGGCCCTATTCTTAAAGGTGCACTGTCATGACCGTCAAACGCTTCACCGCCCCAACTGCCCGCGAGGCACTCGCAAAAGCCCGCCACGCCTTCGGAGACGGCACGATCATCCTGTCAAATCGGCCCACAGCCCATGGTGTCGAAGTGGTGGCCACGGCAGAGGAGGCGCTGGGCACACTCACACCAACCAAGCCTGTCCAGACACCCAGACCCATCGCACCCTCGCGCGCCATCGCCGCAACGGCCAATCTGGACAGCAGTGTTGAGGACGATACCAAGCAACTGGCCATGAGCACCTTGTCTTTCCAGGACTATGTGCGCGAGCGGATGCTCAAGCGACGCCATGAGTTGCGCGACGGATCGGCGGACACCTTCATCCAGAAGGCCGCTCAGGCTGATTCCCGCATCCGCTTCGACGAACCACTGACCCCCGCTCGAAAAGCAGACCGTGGTTCAAACCAGCCAACCGCTGCGCCTGACGATTCGCAGCGCAGCGCTGGCCAGTCACCTTCAATCCCAGGCCGCGTGCTGGAAGAACTGCAGGCGATGAAGGAATTCATCGACGAGCGCTTCAACACACTCAACTGGCTGGGTCAAGTCCAGCAGGATCCCATTCAGATCAATCTGATGCTCAAGCTGGTACGCGCGGGCTATTCGACCAGCCTGTCTCGAACCATCATCTCGCACATGCCCACCGGCATGAATGCGCCCGACGCCTTTCGCTGGCTGCTCGATGTGCTCGAGCGAAACCTGCACACGGAATCAGATGGACAAGGACTTTCCGAGCGGGGTGGCGTGTTTGCCCTGGTCGGTTCAACCGGCGTGGGAAAGACAACCAGCGCGGCCAAACTGGCTGCCCAATGCGCACATCGGTTTGGCCCCTCCAGTGTCGGCCTGATCACCTTGGACACCCAACGCGCTGGCGCCCATGAACAGCTTCGCGCTCACGGTCGCGCCTTGGGTATCGTGACGCATCTGGCGCACGACAAGGCGGCCCTGCAGGAGTTGCTGGGTTTGCTGGGCAACAAGCGCCTGGTCCTCATCGACACCATGGGCCTGGCTCCGCGGGATCCTGCACGCAAGGACTTGCTCGACACCCTTGATCTGCCTCGGGTTCATCGCCTGCTGGTCCTTGCGGCCTCCATGCAGGGTGATGCGATTGACGAAAGCATTGCCGGGTTGAGGGGCGCGGATGCCATGACCGCGGTTCTGACCAAGGTGGATGAGACGGTGCGGATCGGCCCGGCTCTCGACTGCCTGATTCGCAACCAGGTGTGCTTGTGCGGCACCGGCAACGGGCAGCGGGTCCCTGATGACTGGCAGGAGGCACGGTCCGGAGAACTGGTGCGCCACTCCATGAGGGCGCCCGTGCGTGCGGCTTTCGACTATGGCCAGCAGGACTTGCGCTTTCTGTTTGCCGATGGCTCTGCCAGATCGAATCCGCCCATCTTTGCCAGCAACAGGCCCTGAACGGCAGGACGGCCGCAAGTTCGTCAAAGGGACAGGTACGATACGTGGTGATACTGGCACAAGCGACGACCCCGAGTTCGATGTACACAGCCAAGGGACAACTCGACACCGATGCGATGCTGCGACAGTACGTGCCGCTTGTGCGCCGACTCGCGCACCACATGATCGCGCGTTTGCCGCCCAACGTCGAAATCGACGACCTCATTCAAGTGGGCATGATTGGTTTGACCGAGGCATTGAATCGCTTCCAGGCACAGCAAGGGGTGCAGTTCGAGGCCTTCGCATCACAACGGATCCGCGGTGCCATGCTGGACGAATTGCGCGAAAGCGACTGGATGTCCCGGGGAAACCGCAAGAGTCAGAAGGAAATCGAAGTTGCCCTGCACCGCCTGGAGCAACGTCTGGGCCGATCGCCCCTGGAATCGGAAATTGCGTCCGAGCTCGGAATGAGTCTGGCCGAATACCAAGGTCTGTTGACCAAGGTGCGAGGTACCCAGTTGGTCTACCTGGAAGACCTTGCGACAGGCCACGACGACGACGAAGCCTTCCTGGACAGGCATATCAGCGACGAAGCCGCTGATCCCATGGCGCAACTGCGGGATCAGCGTCTGCGCGACTCGTTGGTCAAGGCCATATCGTCCCTGCCCGAACGCGAACAATATGTCATGAGCATGTACTACGAGAAGGACATGAATCTCAAGGAAATCGCGACGGTCCTCGGTGTGACGGAGTCGCGGGTCTGTCAGCTTCACAGCCAGTCCATCGCGCGCCTTCGCTCGAAGATGAGATCCCACTGAATCCCGGACGTCCGGTGCCAACCGGGCTTGCAGCCGCTGGCAAATGAGTCCGATGAGTGTATGAAAGAAGGGTGACCCCCCCGGGGGACCGCGTCAGTGGCGAACCGGAAGTTGTTGGCCGGCCCGGCCGACGCTGTACGTCGGGTCGCTTGATGAGCCCATCAGGTGCCGCGCGTTGCGGTCCACCCAAGCCTTGCGCCGCAACACCTGTTCGCGCTGCATCTTGAGTCGCGCGGCGAGGGACGCAAATTCGAGCTTCAGGGCCTTGACGGTGGCGCTTGGGATCGCCTGACCACGAAGCGGAGCCAGAATCCCGCGAAGTTCATGCGCAACCGTTTGCAGCAACTGGGCGTCGCGTTCGAGCGCCTCGGCGTCGCCTGCAACGGTGGACTTGGTCATTTGTGTGTTGATGGCTCGCGCCCGAGCCAGCAGTTCACCCAATCGCTGGGCCACGTTGCCCGACCCTGCGGCAGGTACAACGGGAACGCGGCCTGGCGTGGCTGCTGGCCTTTTCATCGTGGCACCCGGTTGGAATTGCCAAGCCCCTTGCCCGGATCGCCAAACCGACACCAGGCTCGCCGTACCCAGGCTAGCCGGCCGATCCTTGCTGCTGATTCGAACGGATCGCTTCGACGGCCGAATCCAGCAGTCGATCGGCGATGGCTTCGGCGTTGACGGTGTAGGTTCCTTTTTGAATGGCGTCCTTCACGGCAGCCACTCGTTCCAGGTTGATGTCCGGATCGGCGTTTTGGCTGGCATCGAGCGTGCGTGCGAGATCCGACACCGAGACTGGCACGCCGGGTGCCTGGCCTGCCACAGCCGGCGCCGACTTCTCGGACGCGCGCGCTGGACCCGCGGCCTTGCCAGACCCCGCGGGGCCGACATGCGACGAATCCGAACCCTGCCCGATCTTCATTTCCAACTCCAATGTCTCGAGGGCGAGACTTTCCTGGGAATGTAATCGACAGTCCCGCGTCCGACTTGAGCGGAATCTGGGGGGCAATCCAGCCCTTGTTCAACGGATGGGGGGTCATATTTGAACCCGAACTGTGTTTGCATCCAGAACGGTGCCGTTCAAGATACGGCCGTTGTCCATTCGCACTCGAGCGGTCTGGCCGACCGAGCCCGACGTCAGGGCTTGACCATCGGCGGAAATCGTGAAGCCCCGGCCGACCGCCAGAACCCGCACTTGGGTGCCTGAATGGAACACCATTGCAGCCTTCAGTGACGAAGCGCGGATGGCTTGCCCGGCGCCCAGGTTGCGTGACGCCACCTGCCCAACCCAGACCCGGGGTTTGACCAGCACGGGAGAGGCTTCGGCCGCCCAGTCCACTTCGGCGGCCATTACATCGCTGTCTTCGATCGCTGCACCTGCCGCCACGTCGCGCTTGAGAACCCAGGCCGTGCCCCAGGCCTTGACCGTCACCGGAATCGTGATGTTCCAGCGGCTTTGACCATCCACGCACCGCAGGGCGACGCGGGTGCGCCCCCACAGTCGCGAACCCGGTGGCAGGTAGGGCTCGATCTGCCCACAGGGCGCCAGGCGCAGCCTGGGATCCACGCGACCCACCTCGACCTCCACCCGCAAGCCATGCTCCCGAGACTCCTTGAACGACTCCAGCGACTGATCGATCCATTCGCGCACGCCCGCCAGAGCGTCGGCACCGGGCTCTTGTGCCGGAACCTGCGCAGACCCGCACACCAGCATCAGGCACAGAGCGGCGCGACGCCAGGGGCCGGCAACTGCCTTGTGGCACAACAGAGCGCCTCGGTGGATCAAATTCATCTCAAGTCTCCCGCAGCTTCGCCGTTAACTGTATCGAGGGCATACCGCCTTGAAAGCCTGGAACAGCGTGCGCAATCGCCCGCATATCGCGGCTTCGGGATTTCAAGTTCTTCGAATAATTTCCGTACGGGGCGGTGTCGCCCTGGCCACCGTGTGCGCGGTTGGATGCGGAGGATCGAATGCTCGACAAGTTGACCAGCCAGATCGGTTTCCACGCGGATGCGTTGGTGCTGCGGGCCGAGCGTCAGCGCGTGATCGCTAGCAACATCGCCAACGCAGACACCCCGGGGTACATCGCCCGCGATTTCAACTTCAAGCAAGCCATTGCTGATGCGCAATCCAGCGGGCTTGGACAGGCCTTGACACGGCAAGGCGCAGCTCAGGACGGCCGCTCTCATGCGCGGCACATCCCGGTCGCCCAAGCCGCAGGCACCTACAGCAGCGCCAGCGGCTCGATGCGGCCGGCCTATGCCCTCAACAGCCAACCGGCCATGGACAACAACACCGTCGACCTGGATCGCGAGCGCGCGAGCTTTGTGGACAACGCGATTCGCTACGAAGCCACCCTGCGCTTTGTCAGTGGCAAGTCCAAGACGCTGCTGAGCGCCATCCAGGGCCAGTGAATCAAAGGCGAAAGAGGCAACCACCATGTCGATGTTTTCCATCTTTCACATCTCCGGCAGTGCCGTGAGCGCCCAATCGCAGCGCCTGAACGCGGTCGCCAGCAACCTGGCCAACGTCGAGGCGGTCGCGGGTCCGGACGGCAAAACGTACAAGGCCCGACAGGTCGTGTTTCAGACCGTACCAATGGGCGGGGAAGGTTCTGCCGGCGTCAAGGTCAGCAACCTGATCGAAAGCGAAGCGCCCGGTCGGAGGGTCTATGAACCCAATCACCCGTCGGCAGATGGCGAGGGCTACGTCAACCACTCCAACGTGAACGCCGTGGAGGAGATGGTCAACATGATTTCGGCCTCCCGCTCCTACCAGAACAACGTTGAAGTCATGAACACCGCCAAGACCTTGCTGCAAAAAACGATGCAGCTGGGTCAATAAGACCGACGATCGGAACAGGAGCCCCCATGGCCAGCATCACCAACACGTCGGCAGTCACGACCACGACAGCCAGCACCGCGAACGAAAAGGTCGCTGCCGAAAGCACCACCGAGGCGACCCAGGATCGCTTCCTGAAACTGCTCGTCGCACAGCTGAACAACCAGGATCCGATGAACCCCCTGGACAACGCGCAACTGACCTCGCAGATCGCACAGATCAACACCGTCAGCGGAATCCAGCAGGTGAACGACACGCTCAAGGCGGTGGCAAGCCAGATCGCTTCGATGCAACTGCTGCAAGGCACGGCGCTGGTCGGGCGCGAGGTTCTGGTGGAAGGCAACAAGCTCGCCGTGAACGAGGACAAGAAGGGCCTTGGCAGTTTCGATCTTTCCGGCAACGCAGGCAGCGTCAAGGTTGAGATGCTGACCCCCGGAGGGCAGGTGGTCGGCACCGTCGACATGGGCAACCTCGCTGGGGGTCGCCACGCCTTCGAATGGGACGCGGCGGCTTACAACGGCACCACCAGCGATCTGCGTTTTCGCGTGACGGCCAGCAATGGCGAACAAGCCGTCGCCAGCACCGCCCTCATGCGCGACAAGGTGGTTTCGGCCGCCGCCAAGGATGGCGCCTTGACCCTCCAACTTCAAAAGGCCGGCGAAGCGTCCTACACGTCGCTCAAGGCCGTCCTCTGATCTCAATTTCTTCAGGAGCACCACATGGCATTTCAACAAGGACTCTCGGGACTCAACGCGGCCAGTCGCGGCCTCGATGTGATCGGCCACAACATCGCCAATGCCAACACCACAGGCATGAAGGCCGGCCGGGCCGAGTTCTCGGAAATCTTTGCAGCGTCGGTCGGCGCAGCGGGCGGGATCAGCGAAGGACTCGGTGCCGAGGTCGCGGTGGTTTCACAGGATTTCAGCCAGGGCAACTTGACCATCACGGGCAATTCGCTGGATCTGGCCATCAATGGCCAGGGTTTCTTTCAGGTGCAGCAGGCCGACGGATCGACGGCCTACACACGAGCCGGGCAGTTCAAGCTCGACCGTGACGGGCGGGTCGTGACCAACAACGGCGCCCAGTTGATGGGCTACGCCACGGACCTGGCCGGCACACCCACCAGCTCCGATTTCGTCCCCCTGACGCTGCCAACCAGCGCACCCATTGCGGCAAGCCAGACCACTGAAATCGTGGCGGAGTTCAACCTCGATGCACGCGCACCGGTGGCGGCCACCGCGACACCACCCACGCCGATCACAACCTACGGCACGTCGATCGTCACCTACGACTCCCAAGGCGTCGAGGTTCCGGTGTCGCTGTACTTCAGCAAATCCGCTACCGACACCTGGGACGTCTACACCGATCCGGCTGGGGCACCGGTCTTCTCGCTGACCTTCGATATCACCGGCAAGATCGTGCTGCCGACGACACCAAGTCCGCTCACGCTGAGCGTGACGTCACCCAACACCAACATCGGCGCCTTCAACGTCACGCTGGACGTCGAGAGCGTCACCCAATACGGAACCCGCTTCGCGGTGTCCGACCTGACCCAGGATGGCTACACCGCGGGCGAATTGACGGGCCTGAACATCGAGGAAAGCGGCATCGTCACGGCGCGCTACTCGAATGGACAGACCCAGGCGGCCGGTCAAGTGGGTCTGGCCAACTTCCGCAACCTACAAGGTCTGGCGCCACAGGGTGGCAGCTTCTGGACCGAATCCTTCGAATCGGGTCAGCCCGTGCGTGGCGCGCCGGCTCAGGGCAAGTTCGGCTCGATCCGGGCCGGGGCCCTGGAAGACTCCAACGTGGACCTGACGGCCGAACTCGTCAACATGATGACGGCGCAGCGCACCTATCAGGCCAACGCACAGACCATCCGCACGCAGGACCAGGTCTTGCAGACCCTGGTGAGCCTGAAGTAAGGCAGCTGGACCGCCTCAAGGCACTGAAACACCATGGACCGCCTGATCTACACGTCGATGACCGGCGCCAGCGCTGCGGTGGCGCGCCAGGGCGTGTTGGCCAACAACCTGGCCAACGCCTCGACGCAGGGATTTCGAGCCGAGTTGGCGACGTTTCGCTCCGTTCCCCTGCGCGGCGAGGGCTCGACCACCCGTGTGTTTGCGCTCGAAGCCACCGCCGGGCACCTGGACACCCCTGGCGCCATTCAGCGCACCAACCGGGCGCTGGACGCTGCGGCCCAGGGCAACGCCTGGTTTGCGGTGCAGGCACTCGATGGCACGGAGGCCTACACGCGCAATGGCGGCATGGAAGTCTCCACCACCGGTCAGCTCGTGGGCCCCAGCGGCCTGCCCATCCTCTCCGACGGCGGGGCCCCCATCGATGTGCCCCCCAATGCGCAGGTCACACTGGGCGTTGATGGAACGATCACGGCCAAGGTTGGCAACCAGCCCGCCACCAACATCGGACGCCTCAAGCTCGTGACGCCCACCGCAGACGACCCCATCAAGCGCGGCGCCGACGGTCTGTTTCGCGCAGCGTCGGGTGATCCGCTGCCCAACGACGCCAACGCACGCATCCAGACGGGCGCGCTGGAAGGCTCGAACGTCAACGCTGTGGAGTCGATGGTCGGAATGATTGAAGTGGCACGCCAGTTTGAAGTGCAGATGCGCTTGCTGCAACTGGCCGAGTCGAACGACAAGACAGCCGCCCAATTGCTCAACATCCAGGGCTGACGGCGTCCCGCACCCCACCACACACCAAGGCAAGCACCATGATCAATTCACTGTGGATCTCAAAGACGGGCATGGAGGCGCAACAGACCCAGCTGGACGTCATTGCGCACAACCTTGCCAACGTGTCGACGACGGGCTACAAGAAGGCCAACGCCATCTTCGAGGATCTGATCTACCAGAACCTGCGCCAGGTGGGCGCAGCCAACAGCGAGCAGGCGCAGCTGCCGACGGGTCTGCAGATCGGCCTGGGGGTGCGAACCGTTGCGACCAGCCGCAATTTTGCGCACGGCGGCCTGACCCAAAGCAGCAACACCCTGGATGTCGCCGTCAAGGGGGACGGGTTCTTTCAGGTCACTTTGCCCGACGGAACCACCGGCTACACCCGCGATGGCAGCTTCCAGGTGAACTCGCAGGGCCAGCTGGTCACGTCCGCTGGCCTGGTGGTCGCCAACGGCGTCACGATCCCCATCAACGCCCAGTCGATCAGCATCTCGGGGGATGGCGCCGTCACCGCGATGGTGCCGGGCAGCGCCACCCCCCAGGCGCTTGGCAACATCACCCTGACCCAGTTCATCAACCCTGCCGGTCTGGAGCCGCGTGGGGGCAACATCTTCACCGAAACCGCCGCCTCGGGGCAGCCCAACAACGGCACGCCCGGTCAAAACGGGCTGGGCACCTTGATGCAGGGCTTTCTGGAAGCCTCCAACGTGAACGTCGTGCAGGAGCTGGTCAACATGATCCAGACCCAGCGCGCCTATGAGATGAACTCAAAAGCCATCCAGACATCAGACCAGATGCTGCAGCGGCTTGGCCAGCTGTGAGGGCCACGATGAACCCATCCCGCTTCCATCGCGTGCTACACCGGTTCGTCGTCGCCTGTGCTGTCGCAGGGCTGGCCGGTCTGTCCGGTTGCAGCTACATGCCCAAGACGCCGACCGTCGATTTCACCGACACGCCCCCGCCGCCCCGACCCGCTGCACCGGTGTCGCGTGCCCAGCTTCCCAGCAACGGAAGCCTGTTTCACGCCAGCACGTTCCGCCCCGGCTTCGAAGACCGCCGCGCCCGGCTGGTCGGTGACTCGATCACCATCCAGATCACGGAAAACGTCAGCGCCAGTCAAAAATCAACCTCCACGGTCGATCGAAGCTCGGCGCTGGACGGCAGCGTGAGCGCCTTTCCGTTCCTCAAGTCCAACACAACGGACAAGCTTACTCTGGGGGCCAAGTCCTCGAATGTCTTTTCGGGCAAGGGCGGAACTGAAAGCGCCAACACCTTCTCGGGCACGATCACGGCCACGGTCATTGACGTGTTGCCCAACGGGCATCTGGTTCTGGCGGGTGACAAGCAAATCGGCGTGAACCAGAACGTCGACGTGCTGCGCTTCTCCGGCACGGTGGATCCCAAGGTGATTCAGGCCGGCAATGTCGTCGCTTCGACGCAAGTGGCCAACGCCCGCATCGAGTCACGCGGGCGCGGTCAGCAGAACGAGGCGCAGGTGATGGGGTGGCTGTCGCGCATCTTCATGAGCGTCCTGCCCTTTTGAGGTCCGACATGAGCAACTCCTGGTCTTTTCAGCCCTTGGCGAGCGTCGGATCTTCGATGATTGCTAGATTTTTAATAGCAATTGTCGCAATGGCAAGCCTGGGTACCTGTTCGGCACCCGCCATGGCCACTCGCATCAAGGAAATCGCCGCTGTGAACGGCGTGCGCAGCAACCAGCTCACAGGCTACGGCCTGGTGGTCGGGCTCGACGGAACCGGCGACCAGACGACGCAGATGCCCTACACCTCGCAGAGCCTGTCGAACTACCTGCAGCAGATGGGCATCACACTGCCGGCAGCGGCCGCCTCGCAATTGCAGATCAAGAACGTCGCGGCCGTGCTGGTCACGGCACAGCTGCCGGCGTTCGCACAACCCGGCCAGCACATCGACGTGAATGTGTCCTCCATGGGCAATGCCAAGTCGCTAAAAGGTGGCACGCTCATCACCACACCGCTGCGTGGCATTGATGGCGAGGTCTACGCCGTGGCCCAGGGCAATCTGATTGTCGGTGGAGCCGGTGCAGCCGCCGGCGGCAGCAAGGTACAGATCAACCATCTGAGCGCGGGCCGCGTGCCCGGCGGCGCCCAGGTCGAGCGCACCGTTCCCACGCCCCTGCAAGAAGGCGAGAGCATCCGTCTTGGCCTGAACTCCGCCGATTTCCAGACCGCGCGCCGGGTGGCACAGGCCATCAATGACCGGCTGGGCGACGGTGTGGCGCGCGCGCTGGATGCCCGAACCGTTGAAGTCAAGGCGCCCACCGAACCATCCGAACGCGTCAGCTTCATCGCCGAGATTGAAGACCTCAAGATGGAGCGCGCGATCCCATCGGCCAAGGTGGTGATCAATTCGCGAACCGGCTCCATCGTGCTGAATCAGGCCGTCACCCTGGGGCCGTGCGCCATCGCACACGGCAACCTGTCGATCTCCATCAGCTCCACGCCGGTGGTCAGCCAGCCCAACGCCCTGTCCACGGGCGGGCAGACGGTGGTCACCGAGCGCACCAACATCCAGATCAAGCAGGAGCCGGGCATCCTGATCCAGGTGCCTGAGTCGCCGCAGTTGTCCGATGTCGTGCGCGCACTCAACGCCCTGGGTGCAACCCCTCAGGATCTGTTGGCCATCCTCCAGGCGATCAAGTCGGCTGGTGCGCTGGACGCTGAGCTGGAGGTCATCTAGCCATGGTCAAGGCAGCGGGCCTTTCGCTCACGGGTTCCGGTCAGGCCACACCCGGTCTGGCCATTGACGCGCGTTCGCTGGATGCGCTCAAGGCCCGGTCCGATCAGCCCGCCGCCATCAAGGAAGCTGCCAAGCAACTCGAATCCCTGTTCATGCGCGAACTCATCAAGAGCATGCGCGATGCGACGATGAAGTCGGGCCTGCTCGACAGCTCCTCCGAGCGCCTGGGCACCGACATGTTCGATCAGCAGATGGCGGTTCAGATGTCGGGCCTGCCCGGCGGTCTGAGCGATGCCATCGTGCGCCAGCTCACCCGGCAGACGGCGTCCACAGAAGCCGCCACGGGCAGCACAACGACCCCGGTTCCGGCCACCACCAGCAAGGTCGTGCCCCACACGACGAACGCCGCCCTGGCCGCTGCGCCCAGCGCCGACCAGACCAGCTTCGTGCAACGCCTGGGTGCCATCGCGAACAAGGTGGAGCAATCCAGTGGCATTCCGGCGAGCTACATGCTGGGTCAGGCCGGCCATGAAACAGCCTGGGGCAAGCGCGAAATCCTGATGGCCGATGGCGCGACGTCCTTCAACCTGTTTGGCATCAAGGCAGGGGCCGGCTGGACCGGCAAGGTCGCCGAGATCACCACCACCGAATACGTCGGCGGCGAGGCGCGCAAGGTGACGGCCAAGTTTCGTGCCTATGACTCCTACGAAGAGTCCTTCCGCGACTACGCCCGCCTGATCGGCGACAGCCCGCGCTACGCGGCTGCCCGCAAGGCGACAGGATCCGCCCTGAGTTATGCGACCGAACTGCAGCGTGCAGGCTATGCCACCGATCCCGACTACGCCAGCAAGCTCAGTCGGGCCATCAACAGCACCCTGCGCGTGGCGCGGGCGCAGGCCTGACGATCGGGGCACACCATGGGCATTCTCAATGTCGGCGCACGGGCCCTGCTGGCCAACCAGACCGCCCTGCAAACCACTGGCAACAACATTGCCAACGTCAACACGCCCGGCTACTCGCGTCAGCAAGCCATCCTGGCGGCCACGCAAGGGCAGTTCACGGGCGGCGGCTACATCGGCAAGGGTGTCGATGTGGTGGCCATCGAACGCGAGCACAGCGAATTCCTGACCGTGCAGGCGGCTTTGGCCGCTTCGGTGGAGGCCGCCGACGTGCAGCGATCGGACAAGCTGCGCCAGTTGCAGGACATCTTTCCCGGTGGCAGCAACGGCCTGGGCGCGGCGCTGTCGGACATGCTCAACGCGATGTCGGACGTGGCCAATGCGCCGACCGATCTCACAGCGCGCAGCGTCGTGATCACACGCGCGTCGGAAACCGCAGCGCGTTTTTCCACCGCCGCTGGACGCATCACCGATTTGCAGCAGGCGATCGTCGACCAGCTGGACGAATACGGCACCGCCATCAATGGGCTGGCGCGCCAGATCGCTGCCGTCAACGATCAGATTTCGCGCGCCAAGGGAAACGGTCAGACACCCAACGACCTGCTCGATCAGCGCGAACAATACGTTCGCGAACTGAATCGGTACGTGCAGACCTCCCAGATCGAAGCCGACGACGGGACCCTGAGCGTGTTTGTCGGCGCCAGTCAGGCCTTGGTGCTTGGCACCACAGCAGCACCCGTGTCCGTGCGGCAGAACGCCTTTGCCGACCCGGGCTCGCGTGTGCTGGTGGTGGAACGCGGCAACGTTGCGGTGGAGCTGGACGAATCGCGCCTGGTGGGCGGCGAGATGGCCGGCCTGCTGCGTTTTCTCAACCGCGACATGGCAGAGGCGCGCAACCTGCTGGATCGCATTGCTTTTTCATCGGCAACCGTCATCAACGCCCAGCACCGCCTGGGCCTTGATCTGGATGGCAACGCCGGTGGGGATCTGTTTCTGCCGCCCACCATCGCCGCGGGCCGCTGGAGCAATCCAGCCAGCACCGGCAATGTGGCTGTGACGGTGGACGACGTGACGCGCCTGGCCGCTTCAAGCTACGAACTGCAGTTTGACGCGGGCACGGGCGTGCTGGTGACGCGGCAGCCCAGTGGCGAGACGCTGCCGCTTTTCGACTACGGCGCAACCAACCCCATCATCATCGATGGCTTGAGTTTCCAGATCGTCACACCGGGTGTTTCCGGCGAGCGCTTTCTGATCAAGCCCTTCGACAACTCCGCTTCGGCCATGAAATCGGTGATTTCCTCACCCCGTGGCCTGGCGGTAGCCGATCCGGTCGAGCCGCGCATTGGCATTGCCAACACCGGCACCCTGGCGGTGTCGTCCCTGACCGCCAACACCGCCGATCCGAACCTGACCACCACGGTGCAACTCACCTTCACCGGGCCGGGCACCTTTGATGTGGTTGGGACGGGTACTGGCAACCCGGTCGGCGTGACCTATGCACCGGGTCAACCCATCAGCTTCAACGGCTGGACCTTGACGCTCAACGGCATTCCGAACGCCGGCGACACCATCACCGTCGACCCCGCCACGCAGGCTTTTGTTCCCCGCAATGCCGGCAACGCCGAGGCCTTGCTGAATTTGCGCGACTTGACGCTTTTTGATGGCGCTGCGCTGACGGACGGGTACGCGTCCATGATGTCCCAGATCGGCACGCGGGTGCAAAGCGCGCAGTTCTCCACCGAGGTCTCGCAGGTGATCGCAGCTCAGACGGAGCGCGAGCGCACGGCCGTGGCTGGTGTCAACCTGGACGAGGAGGCCGCGCGCCTGATCCAGTTCCAGCAGTCCTACCAGGCTGCCGCCAAGATGATTCAAATCGCCCAGTCGATCTTCCAGGACTTGATCCAGGGCCTGGGCGTCTGACGCAGGGCAACCAGCACGCACGACTTCGAGCAGACCATGGCCAACAACTTCCTTCGTCTTGCTTCAGCCAACGCCTACGGCAGTGCCTTGCGCGGCATCACGCAGCGCAGCGCCGATCTTGCCGCCTTGCAGGAAAACCTCACGTCCGGCAAACGGGTGGTGCGCCCCAGCGACGACCCGACGGCCGCGGCCCAGGCCGAACGCGCCTTGACACGGCTGTCGCGCATCCAGACCGAGCAACGCGCCCTGGAGTTGCAGCGCAACAACCTGGCGCTGTCCGAATCGGTGCTGGGCGAGGCGGTCTCACTGATGCAGGAGTTCCGCGATCTGACAGTGGCCGCCGGCAATGGCGCCAACAGCGGCCGCGAACGCGAAACCCTGGCAGCGCAGATGACAGCGCTGCGCGAACAGATCTTTGCGCTGGCCAATCGCGCCGACACCAATGGACTGCCCCTGTTCGGCGGGCTGGGCAGTTCGGCCAAACCCTTCACCACATCCGTCGACGGGACAGCTCCCGATCCGGACTATGCGTTCAACGGCCTGCCGGGCCAACGTGCGGCCAGCGAGGTGGCCGTGCCCTTCATGATCGATGGGCGCGCAACCTGGATGGACGTTCCGGAAACCAACGGGGTCTTCACCGTGAGCCTGGGCGCGACCAACACCGGCCGTGTCTTCAGCGACATCGGCCAGGTGACCGACGCGGCCCTGGCCGCGGTCGATGGCTATGACTACACCATCTCTTTTGCCACCGTCGGTGGCGTCATGACCTACACCGCCACCAACAACACCACGGCCGCCGTGGTGACGGGCGACTACAAGGAGAACGCCAGCATCCAGTTGGGCGGTATCTCTGTGCGCGTGCAGGGCACCCCGGTTGACGGCGACACCCTGGAAGTCAACCCCAACAGCACGGATCCTTCAACCCGGCCCAGTGTGTTCGGTGTGCTGGATCGCTCCATCGAGGGCCTGTACCTGCCCGGCACACGCAAGGGCGCGGACAGCACCAACGCCAACTTCAACCATTCGCTGGCCATCAACATCGCGCAAATCGACAACGCGCTGGAGCAATTGCAACGCGGACGCTCCGTCGCGGGCGACTTGATGAACAGGGCGGATCGGGTGGACTCGCAACAGGAGGAGCGCAGCATCCAGCTGCAGTCGGATCGCTCCCGCGCGGAAGACCTCGATATGATCGCCGGCATCTCGGACTTCCAGAACCAGCAGACGGCCTACAGCGCAGCCTTGCAGTCGTACGCGCAGATCCAGAAGCTGTCCTTGTTCAACTTCATCGGATGACCCAATCCGTCCTGGGCAACATCACGCTGGGCTTCCAGCCCCTGTGGGGTCGCCAGCGCGAAATGGTGGGGTTGCAACTCACCGTCGATCGGGCATCACATGCCACGCTGGTCGACGCGCCGCACCTGGTGCGCACCCTCAAGGAAACCTGGGCCGAAACCGCACCAGCCCTGCAATTGGCCCTGCGTTCACCAGCCTTGCTGGCCGATCTGCTTGATCGTGCGCCGGCCGATGCCCCGCCCATCGAGGTTCCGGCGCTCTGGCTGGCCGACGACGACGCCCTGGTGCGTCGTGTGGTGGCGGCAGCGGATCGCGGCCTGCGTTTGATCTGGCAAGGCGACACCGCCGCCCCCAGCGAAGACCTGGCGCCCTGTTTTCGTCGCTGCCTGTTGGCCCTCTCGCCGGGACAGGCCGTGTTGGCCCTTCGTTCGATCCGCGCGGCGCGAGCCAGTGGCGACACACCCCGGCTGGACTTTGCGAGCCCCGTGCGACCCGATCAGATCTATGAACATGTGGCAAGCCGTGAACTGGCCGGGCACTGCCTGGATCAGCAGGGTGCCTTTGCCCTGCTGGGGTGGCCCTGCGAAGACGTGCTGCAGATCTGGCATCACAAGTCCCTGCCCCCGGCCAAGCGGCGCCTGGACCGTGTGATCCAGGCCATCGATGAGGATCGCTCGCTGGAAGCCATCGAACAGATCCTGGCTCAGGCGCCACTCGTCGTCTACCGCTTTCTCTCCTATGTCAATTCCGCAGCCGTCGGTGTGCGCGGCCGCATCGAGTCGGTGCGCTCGGGCATCATGATGCTGGGCTATCAGGCCGTGCGCCGCTGGCTGCTCGAATACGCTCAGACGGCCAGCAACGATCCGGACATCATCCCCGTGACCGAGAGCATGGTCCTGCGCGCCCGCGTGATGGAGCATGTCCTGGACGCGGGCGTCGAAGACAGCCTGCGCCGCGAGGTCTACCTTTGTGGCCTGTTTTCTCAGCTCGACTGGCTGTTGGGCGAACCGATCGGTGCGCTGCTCAACCGACTGCCCTTGTCGCCACGCATCTACGAGGCCATTGTCCTGGGGCAAGGACCCTATGCGGCCACGCTGCAATTGGCCATGGCCATGGAACAGCGCGATGGCGCCCAGGTGCTGGCCCTTTGTGCCCAGAACGAACTGGGCGTGGAAGACGTGAACCGCGCCCTCTTGCGCACGCTGGCGTCCATCCAGACCCCGCACGAACGCTCGTGAGCGCCGGCCCGGCCCGATGGTTCCGGCGCCGCCCCTGTCACATGGATGATCGACGGCGCTCGTAAGCGCGCCAAAACGTGGCGTCCTGCGCAGTCGCGAAGTTGATGCGCATGAGCGTGCTGGGCTGGCGGGTGGCATGAAACAGAGCGCCGGGCGCCAGCAGGTAGCCGTCGTCGTGCATGCGCCGCGCGAGCACTTCGGTGTCCACGCCGGTATCCACCCATCCAAAGAGACCTGCCGGTTCGGCGGCAAAACGGCAGCCGGCCTGTAAAGCCAGGCGCACCGTTCGCTGGCGTGCGGCGTCCAGGCGCGTGCGCACCCGCTCCGCGTGGCGTCGCAATTGCCCCTGCTCGATCACGATGGCCATGGCCTTCTCCAGCAGCGCCGGCGTGGTCAGGGTGCCCAGCAGTTTGGTATCCAGCAAAGCCTCCACCAGATCAGGTGGCGCCGCCAGGAAGCCCACACGCCAGTTGGGCGCAAGGATCTTGGCAAAGCCCCCCACGTAGATCGTTCGTCGCAAACCGTCCAGCGCCGCCAGGCGCGTGCTGTGGTCGGGCGCGAGGTGGCTGTAGGTATCGTCCTCGACGATGTGAAAGCCATGCGCGTGTGCCAGCTCCACCACGCGCTGAGCGATGGCCGGGGCCAGGCAGTGCCCCGTGGGGTTGTGCAGCACGCTCACGCTCACGTACAGCTTGGGCTGGTGGGTTTCGCAATAGCGCCGCATCACGTCCAGATCGGGCCCATCGGCACGGCGCGGCACCGGCAGGATGCGCATGCCCATGGCAGCCAGGCGCGCATACTCCACCGCCCAACCTGGCTCCTCCACCATCACGGGATCGCCTGCGCGCAACAGGGTGCGGCTGACCACGTCCAGGGCATGGGTGGCGCCCAAGGTCGTCACGATCTGGCGCGCCGGCACCTCGATCTGGTGCTGACGCAGGCGCAGGGACAAGGCCTCGCGCAGGCCGACATCGCCCTGCGGCTCGCCATAACGCAAGGAGACCTCGTTCACCGTCGGCGCCCGCACCACGCGCCGCAAGGCTGTTGGCAGAAACGGCGTTTCCATCCAATGCGGCGGCAGCACACCCATGCCGGGCTGTGGCTTGGGGCTGGGCTCATGAAACATGCCGCGGATGAGGGCAGTTGCCTTCATCGGGGCCGCAGCGGATTGCGTGGCAGGCGCCTGCGCCCGATGGCTGTCATCGCCCACGCCTTGCCCGCGCAGGTTGCTGCGCTCGCGCACAAAGAATCCCCGTTTGGGGCGTGCCTCGATGAGCCCCTGGGCCAGAAGGCGGTCGTAGGCTGCCACGACGGTGGCCGCACTGACGCCCTGCTCGGCAGCGCCTTGGCGCACCGACGGCAGACGCGCACCGGGCGCCAGCAAGCGGCTTTCGATCTGCTCGGCAATGCGCTGCACCAGCTGCTCGGTCAGCGATTGATTGGGTGTTTTCATCAGCATCAAGACCCCCTTTGCACAACGGCTGTGCCGCTTTACATCGCAATACAGATGATGATCTGATTATGTCATCTGTACCGGTTGTGTATTGTTTTTCAAGGCACGATGGTGACTCCCCGTGACCTGTGGCCTGCCTGGGCTGCTCCACGACAATGCCCCGACCATGACCGTGATGTCCGCCGCCGAATGGAGCACCCTGCTGCTGCTGTGCACAACCATGAGCTTCTCGCCGGGCCCGAACACGACCCTGTCCACCGCTCTGGCGGCCAACCGCGGGTTGGCTGCGGCCCTGCGCTTTTGTCTGGCAGTTCCGGTTGGATGGACCTTGCTGCTGCTGGCCTGTGGCTGGGGGCTGGGGACTCTGGTCGCGGGCATGCCGATGCTGCGCTGGGGCGTGAAGATCCTGGGTGTGGCCTACCTGTGCTGGCTCGCCTGGCGCCTGGCCGGAAGCGGGACGCTGTCGCAGGCCGATGGGGCGCGCCTGTCGGTCGGGTTCTGGCAAGGCGTGGGGCTGCAATTTCTCAACATCAAGGCCTGGATGCTCGCGCTCACGCTGGTCTCGGGCTGGGTGGTCCACGCACAGGGCACAGCGAGCCCGAATCCCGGCGAGCGCCTGATCGCGATCGCCATCGCCATGGTGTTTTTTGCATTCACCAGCAATTTCACCTACGCCTTGGCTGGCGCCGGCCTGCGCGGTTGGCTGGGCAACGGTCGGCGCCTGCTGGTCTTCAACCGCGCCCTCGCTTTGGTGCTGGTGGCAACGGCGGCCTGGATGCTCGCGGCATGAGAATTGCTATATAATGAATAGCAAACAATCATTATCCGTCGCTCGCAAAGGCCTGTTACTGGGCGTCGTTGGTGTCTTGCTGTTCGCCTTGACATTGCCGATGACCCGCCTGGCCACCGGGGCAGACGGCCCAGCCCAGCTCAGCGGTGTCTTCATTGCCGTGGGACGTGCAGCGGTCGCGGGACTGCTGGCTGCGCTCTACCTGATGGCCGTTCGGGCGCCTTGGCCGCCCAGGCAGCATCGAGGCGAACTGCTGCTGACGGCCTTGGGCGTCGTGTTCGGTTTTCCCTTGCTCACCTCCATGGCCCTGCAACACACGCCCGCCGTCCACGCCAGCGTGATCGTGGGCTTGCTGCCACTGGCGACGGCAGCGGTCGGCGCCTGGATCAATCGGCAGCGCGCGTCCTTCGGGTTCTGGGCCTGCGCGCTCGCTGGAAGTGTCCTGGTGATGGCGTATGCCTGGTTTCGGGCCGGGGCCAATGGCCTGCACCTCAACCCCGCCGATTGGCTTTTGCTGGGTGCTGTCCTGTGCGCGGCGTTCGGCTATGTGCACGGTGCCCGCCTGTCGCGCCAGATGCGCGCCGAGCATGTGATCAGCTGGGCGCTTGTTTGGTCCCTGCCCATCACCTTGCCCTGGGCCTGGTTCACCCGCCCCTTGCATGACATCACGCCGCCGGCCTGGCTGGGGTTCGCCTACGTTGCTGTGTTTTCGATGTGGATCGGATTCTTCGCCTGGTACCGCGGTCTGGCCCTTGGTGGCACCTTGAGGGTGAGCCAGGTTCAATTGGCACAACCATTTCTGAGCATGGTTGCTGCTGTGCCCCTGCTGGGGGAACAAGTGGACGCGCTGACGCTGGTCTTCGGTCTCGCCGTTCTGGCCAGTGTGGCCCTGGGTCGCCGGATGCCGGTGCAAGCAACATCGCCAGGCTCAGTGTGTGCCCAATTGATCGGGCCCGCAACCGCCACCCCCCGAATCGGAGGATCAACAGGATGACATCGCCCAGTGCATTTGCCGTGACCCCCACGCCACCCTACTACGCGGTGATCTTCGCCAGCCAGCGCTCGGAGTTGGACGAGAGCGGGTACGCTGAGATGGCCAACCGCATGGTCGAGCTGGCCGCACAACAACCGGGTTACCTGGGTGTCGAGAGTGTCCGGGGCGCGGACGGCTTCGGCATCACCGTTTCGTACTGGGCCAGCGAGGCGCACATCGCCGCCTGGCGCCACCATGCCGAACACCGCGTGGCCCAGGAGCGGGGTCGCAGCGACTGGTACGAACATTTCGAACTGCGTGTGGCCCGTGTGGACAGGGCCTGGAGTGGGCCCACATCGCGCGCACATCGCCCCACCTGAACGCCCGAAGGAAACATCGCCATGAAGCCCAATGACCTGCCCATGAACCCGTCCCTGGCCCCTGCCTGGACCCTGGCGCAACGTGCCCACCGGCTCAACCCTTCGGTGCTGCGAGAGATTCTCAAGGTCACCGAAAAGCCCGGGATCATCAGTTTTGCCGGCGGCCTGCCGTCGCCCAGGACCTTCCCCATCGACGCGTTTGCGGCGGCTTGTGCCAAGGTGCTTGGCACAGACGGTGCCAACGCCCTGCAGTACGCGGCAAGCGAAGGTTATGGTCCGCTGCGGGAACAGGTTGCTTCGATGCTGCCATGGCCTGTCGACCCGGCTCAGGTGTTGATCACCACGGGCTCCCAGCAAGGCCTGGATCTGGTGGCCAAGGTGCTCATCGATGCGGGCTCGCGCGTGCTGGTCGAGACACCCACCTACCTGGGGGCCCTGCAGGCTTTCGCGCCGATGGAGCCACACGTCGACGCCGTGGACAGCGACGCCGAGGGCGTTGATCCGGGCGATCTGGCGCGTGCTTGCATGGCAGGGGAACGCCCGCGCTTTCTGTATCTGTTGCCCAACTTCCAGAACCCCACGGGGCGCACCATGAGCGAGGCACGCCGCGCCAAGGTCGGCGCTGTGGCCGCCGAGCTGGGTCTTCCGATCGTTGAAGACAACCCGTACGGCGATCTCTGGTTCGACAACCCACCACCCGCGCCCTTGACGGCACGTGCGCCCGACTCCTGCATCTACCTGGGCTCGTTCTCCAAGATCCTGTCACCCGGCATGCGACTGGGTTTCCTGGTCGCGCCTCCTGCCTTGTATCCCAAGCTGCTGCAGGCCAAGCAGGCTGCCGATCTGCACAGCCCCAATTTCGGCCAGCGACTCATTTCCGAGGTGATGCGTGATGGTTTCCTGGATCGGCACACCCCAAACATCCGTGCGCTGTACAAAGCCCAACGCGACGCGATGCTCGCTGCCCTTGAACGCGAACTGGGGGGACTGGATGTGAGCTGGAACCGACCCGACGGTGGCATGTTCCTGTGGCTGCGCCTGCCACCAGGCCACAACGCGACGCAGCTGCTGCCGCACGCCGTCGCCCGCCAGGTTGCGTTTGTGCCCGGGGCGCCGTTCTACGCGGGCGCCGCCGATGAACGCTGCCTGCGCCTGTCCTTTGTGACCGCCACGGTCGCCCAGATCAACGAAGGTGTTGCCGCACTGGCTGCGGCGATCCGTGAAACCGGACCTCGGCCATGACAGGCAGCGACACCACGCCCGCCATCACGATCTGGGGGCGCATCAGTTCCATCAACGTGCGCAAGGTGGTCTGGTGCGCCCAGGAACTGGGCCTGTCCTTCTCCCGTCGCGACGCCGGCGGCGCCTTCGGCGTCGTCAAGACACCGCAATACCTGCGCATGAACCCCAATGCGCTGGTGCCCGTCGTCGAAGAAGGCGACCACGTGCTCTGGGAGTCCAACGTCATCGTGCGCTATTGGTGCGCCAGGCATTCCGCCGGCAGCCTGTATCCCCTGGATCTGCGCGAGCGCTTTGACGCCGAGCGCTGGATGGACTGGCAACAGACAACGTTCAACCCAGCGGGGCGCGATGCCTTCTGGCAACTCATCCGCAAGCCCGGCGGGCAGATCGACACCGCCCGGGTCGAGGCATCGATTCAGGCGACCGAGCCCCTGATCGACATGCTCAATGCCCATCTGGCCGGGCGCAGCTGGATGTGTGGCGAACGCCTGACCATGGCCGACATCCCGCTGGCCTGCGAGATCCACCGCTGGCGCGGCCTGCCCATCGAACAACGACCACGCACCCACGTCGACCGCTGGTACGCCCAACTCCTGCGGCGGCCAGCGTCGCGCGGCGTGCTCGAACTCCCCTTGAGCTGAGCTTCACAAGCCATGACCAAACACCGCGCATTCAAGCAAGTCGACGTGTTCACGGCGACGCCGTTTCTGGGCAATCCTTTGGCCGTGGTGCTCGACGGCACCGGCCTGGATACCGAGACGATGCAGGCGTTCACCAATTGGACCAACCTCTCGGAAGCCACCTTTGTGCTGCCGCCCACCCACCCACAGGCCGACTACCGCGTGCGCATCTTCTGCCCGGGTCGCGAACTGCCCTTTGCAGGTCACCCCACCCTGGGCAGTTGCCACGCCTGGCTGCAGGCCGGAGGGCGGCCCAAGGGGGCATTCATCGTGCAGGAGTGTGGTGTCGGCCTGGTGCGCATCCAGCAGGATGGATCTTCCGGCACCGCCAACCGGCTGGCCTTTGCGGCTCCGCCGCGTCTGCGCAGCGGGCCTCTGGAAGAAGGCGAACTGGCCTTGATCGCCCGCGGGCTTGGCATCGCTCCCACCGACATCGTGCGCCATGCCTGGTGCGACAACGGGCCCAAATGGCGCGGCGTGATGCTGCGCTCGGCCGAACAGGTGTTGGCGCTCAAACCCGACGGCGCCATCCTTGCCGGCCTCGACGTGGGCGTCGTCGGGCCGCGTGGCAAGGTGGGGGTGGTGGGCCCCCAGGCGCCCGAGGCAGCCCAAACGCATTTCGAAGTGCGCGCCTTTTTTCACACCGGCGCCACCGTGTCGGAAGATCCGGTGACGGGCAGCCTCAATGCGGCGCTGGCCCAATGGCTCATCGGCGACGGGCTGGCCCCCGCGTCGTATGTGGCCGCTCAAGGGACCGCTCTTGGCCGCGCGGGTCGGGTGCACGTGCGGCAGGATGGCGACGACATCTGGATCGGCGGGGACAGCGTCACCTGCATCGACGGTGTCGTGTGCATCCCTGGGGCCCAGGCATGAGTGCCGCAACGCTGGACCATCTGGTGGTGGTCGCAGCCTCCCTGGACGAAGGCGTGACCTGGTGCGAGCGAACCCTCGGTGTCACCCCAGGCGTGGGCGGAGAACATCCGCTGATGGGCACCCACAATCGGCTGCTGCGCATCGACACCCCCACCTGGCCAGGTGCCTATCTCGAAATCATTGCTATAAATACAGAAGCAACCAAACAAGAATCGGCGATCGCCAAGCGCTGGTTTGATATGGATTTTGCGCCGTTCATGACCTCCATCGCCCGCAACGGTCCGCAACTGGCCCACTGGGTGGCGCGAGTTCCCGATGTCGAACGGGCCGTACGGCAGCTTGCTCAATTGGGCATCGATCGCGGCGCACCCGTTGTGGCCTCGCGTGCCACACCCCACGGCGAACTGCGTTGGCGCATCACCATTCGCCCCGATGGTGCCCGCCTGTTCGATGGGTGCCTGCCCACCTTGATCGAGTGGGGTGAGGTTCATCCGGTGGCGAACATGGCCGCTTCGGGTATCGCGCTGCAGGAGTTTCGGCTGGAGCACCCGCAGGCGAGCCTGCTGTCGTCGGCGCTGCGGTCCGTGGGTCTGCCGTCGGTCGAGGCACGACCATCGAAGGTGGCGGGCTTGCAAGTGACGCTGCAGACGCCACGCGGGCCGGTGTTGCTGACATCTCAAGCGGTGCCCCCACCGCTGCCCTGAACGTCACGACCAACCGGCCGGCCTGCGCACCCGTCGCTTGGGCGACGGACATCCGTACCGATCCCCCACACAATGGCAGCGATGGGAACCTTGTACCTCGTCCGTCATGGTCAGGCATCCTTTGGTGCGGCGGACTACGACCAATTGAGTGACCTGGGACGCCGGCAGGCCGTGCGCCTGGGAGAGTATTTCGCGGGCCAGAGGATTCGCTTCGACGCCTTGCTGCTGGGCAGTTTGCGCCGTCACGCGCAGACCCTGGACGGCATCGCCGAAGGGATGGGGCTGAGTGCCGAGCAGCGCCAGGCTGCCCTGGTTCGGCCGGGCCTCAACGAATACGACAGCGAGGCGGTGATCGCCACCGTGCACCCCGAGCCGTTGCAGATGCCCCGTTCGGCCGACGAATACCGCCATCACTTTCGCCTGCTGCGCGAGGGCCTGGGGCGCTGGATGTCGGGTGCCAGCCAGCCCAAGGGAATGCCCAGCTATGACGACTTTGTCGCCGGTATCGCGCAAGCCCTGACCCATGTGCGCCAGCACCACCATGGTGGCAAGGTTCTGGTGGTCTCCAGTGGCGGCCCCATCTCGACGGCCGTCGGACAGGTGCTGGGCGCCCCCGCCGCATCCACCATCGAGCTCAACCTGCGCATCCGCAACAGCAGCGTGACCGAATTCGCGTTCACGCCCAAGCGCCACATGCTGGTCACCTACAACACGCTGCCCCACCTGGACGGGCCCCACTTTCGCGACTGGATCACCTATTCCTGATCGGTTCCGGTTTGCGGCATCATGTGCAAGTCATGAATGTCCCAGCGCCCGCTTCCGCCCTTGGCATCACCATTGCGGCCTCCGAACAGGCCGCTTCGGTGGAACATGGGTTGCGGAGCGACCTTGAGCGCCTGGGCCTGGGTGATCGCGTCGAGATCAGCTTCGAGCGCGCCCCAGCGACCAGCCGCGCGGGCGACCCGGCAGCAGCACCCGAAGCCGCGCAAGGCGCGCCCATCGTGCGCGCACGGCTGAGCGCAAAGGCCTTTTCCCAGCTCACGCCAGGCTTTGACACGCTGGACATCGGCCCACGGCTCGGGCTCGACATCCTCGCGCGCGATGCGGACCTGGATCTCGAAATTGCCGTTGCCATGCTCGCGGCGCCCCAGGCCTTTCATTTTCCGTCTGTGGACGAATGGGTGTCGGCGGTGCGCCTGCGCCGCTACACCGCCCAGGCCGCAAGGCGCACGACCCTCGCGTTCGATACCGAAGCGGCGGAACGTCCGGCCGAGTACTGGCACTACGACGAAGACCATGGTTTTTTGCTCAATCCCGGTGTGGATCTCATCGAGGCGCTGGAGCGCACCACCCAGCCGGAACACTCGGGCAGGCTGTACTCGTTTTCCTGTTATCGCGCCACCGAATACGTGATCCAGCTGGCCCTGGCGCGCGAATTGCGCGTGGTCAATCCACCGCTGTACCAGCGCCTGTGTGAGCAATGCCGGCGCGAAGCGATTCGTTCGGGACGCTTTCACGATGTGTTCCTGTATGAACACGGCAGCATGGACCACCCCTTGCCAACTCGCTACTACGTCGCGGGGGATCGGCTGTGGTTTCGCAACCCCGACGAACGTTCGGCCGACGTGGCGGGCTTCGAAGGTTCATGGGTCTTCTATCACGGCCATGCGCAGTTCACGAATTTCTGGAAGCGCAGCACCGCCTTCAGCTTCACAGCCAAGTGCCTGGAGATCCACCACTGGCGCGACGGTGCCGTGCCGGACGCGTCAGGCGAACTGACGATGGACGAATCCATCGTCGAGGCCCGTGTACAGCAAACCCTGCGGGATCCGGCCGCCGTCGACCGTGTGCTCGAACGCATGGTGCGCCTGCGCGACCCTCGGGGCGTCTACGCCCAGGGCGGCTGCATCGACAGCACGCGCGAAAGCCTGCGTTGGGTGCGCCCTGGCACCGCCGACATCCGCCTTTGATCAACCGTGCCACCCTACCAGCTCAATCCCATGACCAAGCTCATTGCCACCCCGTGGTTTCATCAAGTGCGTCACGTGATCATCGCGGGGGTCTGTGGTCTGCTCGCCGCCCTCGCGCCCTTGAGTCAAGCGGCCACCGTCACCGAGGGCCCCGATTGGGCGTCCGATGTGCTGGGCGACGCCTGGGACATGTCCAACTCCGAGGACATCTTCCCGCTGCTGTGGACCCACAACCTGGGCAGCGCCAGCGTGGATGCGGGTGTGATGACCGGTGTGGCGCGTGATACCGATCCCCATTTCTGGCTGTTGTTCCCCCAGATCCCGTCCTCCATCCTGCCCGCCAACCACCGCCAGAAGACCATTGACGCGAGCCGCTACAACCGCCTGAGCTTCTACATGTGGCTGCCCGACACCGTGGTGCCCGGCGCGAGCCTGGGGCGTCTGGTCTGGCACCACGGCGGGGACACCGTTGCAGCGTTCGATGCGGCGTATTCCGAATCGCCAACCTTTGCCGTGTATCCCGGCTGGCGTCTCTACCAGTTCGATCTGGCAACCCTCGCCGCCGCCCGCGGGAAGGCCTGGGCTGGAACCATTCACGGTCTGCGGGTCGATCCCTGTCTGGGCTGCGCGGTCACCTTCAAGATCGACTGGGCACGCCTGAGCGCCGCACAGGACAGCACCACGGGCGCCTTGGCCGCGCAAGGTGCCACCAAGACCCGCCTGCTGGTGGATCAGGACACGCAGTCCACCAACGGCAACCTGACCGTGATCGCCGCCGACGCCAACGGTCGATTTCCGCTGGGCACCTTGCCCCCCGGGCGGTATCAGGCCGCTGCGATCACCGACGGTGACTACGCCCTGGCCGAGCGTGGCAACGCCTGGGATATGGACAGCCAAAGCGATTTGGTGTGGGTCGCCCGATCAGGCTTTGCAGAGGCCACCGTCACCAACAACCAGTTCAGCGGGCGCACCAACGGACCCGTGGTCTCCCTGCTGCTGGACGTGCCCGCACAGAAACCCATCGTGGCCTCCAAGTACCGATACCTGAGCGTGGACATGACGCTGTCCAGTGTTCCTGCGCAAACCGCAGGCTTGCTGGTCTGGTGGGGCCTGCAGACGGCCACACCTCAGTTCCCGAGCAGCTACACGCAGGTTGTTGCCGGCCGGCGAACCTACACCGTCGATCTGGGCACCTCCCCCCAGTGGTCGGGACTGATCAAGGCCCTGCGCATCGACCCCGTCAGCGGTCCCAACGCGGGTTCCGGCGTTCAGGTCACGATCCATTCGGTGCGCCTGACCAGCACCTCCGGGTTTGTGGAAAACGTCAGTTACCTGCCGGAGGGCCTGGTGATCAACGCCCGGCCGCGCGCCGTCGTGCGCAGCCCTGCCTTTGGCACGGGTGACGACTACGCCAGCACCGAGCTGGGACGTGCCTGGGACATGGCCGGGCGCGGCGTCGAGCAGCCCCTGCTGGGCAATCTCCAGGGCTTCGAATACACCCGCACCATTGCCGACCTGGGCATCACCGGCCAGTTCTTTCATGGCGTATCCCGACCGGCCGCACCGGGCCAGACAGAAGGCGACCCGCAGGCCTTTCTGGTGTTCCAGCAAAACGAGAAGCCTGTGCAGGCCGACACCTACCGCTGGCTGGGTTTTCAGATGCATGTGGGCTTCGATCCGTCACAGCAGGCCGAACTCACCAAAGGTGCCGTGGCCCGCCTGTCCTGGAAGGACAGCGACAGCGATCCCGGCGTGACCAGCGACGACATCGTTCTGATGCCGGGCCTGGCCACCTATTGGTTCGACATGAAGTCGCTGCGCCTGGAGCCCGCCAGCACGCGCACCTGGAGCGGCACCAAGACCTACCTGCGCATCGATCCCTTTGAATTCCCCGACGCGCGGCACTTTCATCTGGGCCCGGTGCGCCTGCTGGCCTCACCGGCAAGCCGTCTGGTGCTGCCCGTCACCCTGGATCTGGAAGACGCCGACGGCGATAGCTTGAGTGTCGAGGTGCGCGCGGGAAGCGCCGTGCTGGCACGCGCGAGCAACCAGAAGCCTGGCCGCCTGCACCTGCTGGCCAACACCGGCGCGCTGGCGGTTGGCGAACACACCCTCAGTGTGGTGGTCAGCGACGCCCTGGGCAGCCGCGAGACACCCATCGACGTTCCCATGACCAAGCTGGCGGCGCAGGCAGCGCCCAGCACCTACGAAAAGGCCAGCTACGAACGTGTCTTCAACTGGGTGCAATCGCTGCTGCCCGACTTGCTGGTGCCGGTCCCGCCATCCAGCAACGAATACGCGTGTGCCATTGCGGGTGCCTGGGCACGCTTTTATGCGTCGACCAACATCTGCCTGATGGCCATTGACGGCGCGGTCTTCTACACGCTGGGGGCTGGGGGTGCCCTGGTGTACGCGGGCCCGCTGACGGATTTCCTGCCGGTGGCCGCTGCGCAGGGCTTTTGATGGGGCTCGGCTACCACTCACCCAACAAGCGAACGCGCTGGTCGGGGTCCAGCGAATCCCAATCGCTGGCCGGTGTCGCCTCGGCCACCGCAACACGCGTCGCAGCCGGTGTCAGGTTCTGTGGCTGACGGCCAAACCAGAATCCGCCCGCGCGCCGCTGCGTCAGCACCGCCCCACCCCGGCCCGGCGCTGCGATGGCAGAAGCGTGCATCGCCAACGCGGCCCCGGATGGGCTGCTCAGGACAGAAGGGGACCGAAACGCAAACATGGCGGGGCTCTTTGGCTGTTGGTGATGGAATGATCGGTTGCGAATATGACAAGTCTATGTGCGCAGGCACGCCCATGGCTGTGATCTTGCTCACAGTTCTGAATCATTTCCCTGCATGTCGTGCGGGGCGAGTTGCAATCGTTCGTAACCGATTCGATGCTTGAGCCGTTCTGGGCTGCAGCCTCGACACTCATGGCCTGGCAGGTCGCCTGGGCCCTGGGCGCCGCCGCACTGGCCTATCTCGTTCTGGGTCTGACAGGGTTCGGTTCGGCCCTGATCGTTGTGCCCTTGCTGGCCTGGCATTGGCCACTCGCGCTGGTGGTTCCGCTGGTGCTGATGATCGACCTGCCGACCTCGCTGTTGCACACCTGGCTGAATCGGCGCCAGGTGCAATGGCACGTGCTGGGCCATCTGCTGCCCGGAATGGCCCTTGGGGCCCTGCTGGGCGACGCGCTGTCCAACACCCTGAGCCAGGGCTGGGCTCTGGGAGCGCTGGGCATCTACGTGGTGACCGTCGGTGTGCGTGGCTGGCGCCACCAGGCACGATCCGCGGCGACGCCCCCACCGCCACCGGCCAAGCCGGTGTCCGGTCCCAAGGCCTGGCTGCGCGACACGGCCACGGGCTTGGCGGTGGGTGTCGTCGAAACCTTCTTTGGAACCGCCGGGCCGATCGTTGTGGCGTTTCTCAGCCAGCGCCTGCCCGACGTTGCACGGGTGCGCGCGAACACGCCGCCCGTGCTGATCCTGGCGGTCGGTTTTGCGCTCGGATCGTTCGCCATGCGTGGCCACCTGTTTCAGGCGCTGATCGGTCTGGCCTACCTGCCGATGGTTGTGGTGGCCCTCGCAGCCGTCGCATGGGGACACCACCTGGCCGTTCGCCTGCAGGGCGCCATGCTGGCGCGCCTGGTCTTTGCGCTGTTGGTCGCCAGCGGATTGGCCCTGACGGCTCGCGCCATTCGCATGCTCTGAGGCAGGCCGCTTATTGCAGGGGCAGATGAATCGACCAGGTGGAATGATCCGTCTGTTGCTCGTCGAACTCGAAGCCCAGATCGCGCGCCAGCTCCAGCATGCGCTCGTTTTCACGCAGCACCGTGGCCACCAATCGGCGCGTTCCGCGGCCCTTCAGATAGGCAATCATTTTTCGCATCAGGCGGTCGCCCAGCCC
>CAYNWR010000001.1:0-12816 GCA_964400915.1 uncultured Burkholderiaceae bacterium | reverse complement strand
TTCCGCGGCCCTTCAGATAGGCAATCATTTTTCGCATCAGGCGGTCGCCCAGCCCCCCGCCCTTGAGGTCTGAACGGACGACGATTCCGAATTCAGCATCGTGGTTGTCCGGATCACAAACCGCGCGGACCACGCCCAGCGTTTCCTCGGTGCCGTCGCCCGTTTGAGCGGTGGCAATGAAGGCCATTTCGCGCTCGTAGTCGAGCTGTGTCATCCGCGCGAGCTCGCTGCGCTCGATCGTGCGCCGGCTATAGAAGACGCGCATGCGGATGTCGATGGGATCGAGCCGCTCCAGAAACCCGCGGTGCTGGGCCTCGTCTTCGGGGCGAATCGGCCGCAGGGTCAAGGCGCGTCCCTGCCAGTCAAGGGTCTCGGCCAGTTCGACGGGGTAGGGGCGGATCGCAAAATGTTGCGCGCCGGCGGGGCCTTGCTGACTGACCCGCACCCGAGCGTCCAGTGCCACAACGCCTTGCGCGTCGGCCAGCAGCGGGTTGATGTCCAGCTCCGCCAAGCGTGGCACCAGGGCCAGCAATTCCGACAGGCGGGTCAGCACCCGCACCACGGCGTCCAGGTCGACCGGCGGCACATCGCGCCAACCGGCCAGCAGGCGCGCAACGCGCGTGCGCGCGATCAAGGCCCGAGCCAGCGGCGGGTTCAGGGGCGGCAAGGCCAGGGCCCGGTCGGCCACCACCTCCACCGACGTTCCCCCTTGCCCGAACAGGATGACCGGGCCAAACAACGGGTCGACACTGGCACCAACGATCAGTTCCATGGCTTGCGGACGGCGGACCATCGCCTGCACCGTGAAGCCTTCGATGCGCGCACCGGGCTTGGCCAGCGCGACACGCTGCAGCATCAAGGTGGCCGCCTTGTGGACGGCCTCGGCATCCTCCAGGCCCAGGGCCACGCCCCCGACATCCGACTTGTGGGTGATGTCGTGGGACAGGATCTTGAGGGCCACCGGAAAACCGATGCCCTGCGCGCCAATGGCCGCTGCGTTCGGGTCGGTGCCAACCACGCGGGTCTGGGCCACCGCGATCCCGACGGACGCCAGCAGGGCTTTGGCTTCGGGCTCCGTGAGCCATTCGCGCCCGGCGGCCAACACGCCGTCGATGATGGCCTGGGCCGCCGCGACATCCAGAGCCTGCGGCTCGCACGCCGGCGGCGCCTGCATGAGCTGCGCCTGATTTCGGCGATAGGTCAGGATCATCGAAAAGGCGCGCACCGCCTCCTCGGGTGTGTCGTAGGTGGGAATCCCTGCCGCGTGAAGACAGCGTCTGGCATCTTCAATGGCTGGGCCACCGAGCCAGCAACTGAGCACCCGCCCCGGCGCGGACTGAACCACCGGCAACAGGCCTTGTGCAATGTCCAGGCTGGGCACGATGGCTGTGGGCGCATGCAGAAAAAGCAGCGTGCCGCTGGATGGCTGATCCAGCAAGGCCTGGAACGTTTGCACGTACCGGCTTGTCGGCGCATCCCCGATGATGTCCACTGGGTTTCCATGACTCCAATTGGCGGGCAGGCAGGCATCCAGGCGCTTGACGGTGTCAGGCGTCAGGGGCGCCAACTCGATGCCGGCGGCCGCCGCCGCGTCGGCGCTCATCACCCCCGCGCCACCACCATTGGTCACGATGGTGATCCGATCAGCATCCGAATGATCCATGCCCCGAGGCAATTGACGAACGTGAGCCAACGCTTCAGCCGCCACGAACAAGTCGGCCAGCGAATCCACGCGAAGCAGCCCGGCGCGGCGAAAGGCTGCGTCGTAGACCAGGTCCGATCCCGCCAGCGCGCCGGTGTGCGAGGCTGCTGCAGCCTGACCGGCAGCCGAACGGCCGGCCTTGACGACCAGCACCGGCTTGTTGCGCGCGGCCGCCCGGGCAGCTGACATGAACTTTCGCGGCGCCTCGATCGACTCCACGTAGAGCAGGATGGCGCGCGTGCGCGCATCGCTGGCCAGCCAGTCGAGCAGATCGCCGAAATCGACATCGGCATGCTCGCCCAGCGAGACGAAATGGGAAAAGCCGATGCCACGACCATTGGCCCAATCGAGCATGGCCGTCACCAGGGCCCCACTTTGCGACACGAACGCGAGGCTGCCGGCCGCCACCTCGGCGTGGGCAAAACTGGCGTTGAGTCCTGCATGGGGCGCCAGCAGGCCCAGGCAGTTGGGCCCCAGGATGCGCAGCAGGTGCTTGCGCGCCGCATCCAGCATGGCCTGCTTTTGTGCCTTGGAAAGCCCGGCGGTCAGCACAATGGCGGCGCGGGTGCCCTTGGCGCCGAGCGCCTCGATGACGCCGGGCACGGTGTCGGGCGGCGTGCACACGATCGCAAGCTCGGCCACACCAGGCAGATCCTCGACACGCGCATAGACCGGCTCGCCGTCCAGGTGGCGATGTTTGGGGTTGACCGGCCAGCGCGGCCCGGAAAACGCGGCGGCGCGCACATTGCGCCACACCGTAGCGCCCACGCTGGCGGGGCGCGCACTGGCGCCGATCACCGCGACGGAATGGGGATCAAAAAGCGAGTCGAGATGCCGGATGCTCACGGAGAACCTTTGACAGATGCATGTGACATGCGCGCCAGCCATCACCCGGTCGGGCCGGCAGCGAACGCCCGATCGCTGGCGCAAGGCACACAGTCTGCATCATGCCTGCAACGCCATCGTGACGGGCCTGCGTCACCACAGGCGACGAAGCTCGCCGCGCCTGAAACGGCCCGTGGTGTCAGAGCCCGCTGTGGCGCAGCTTCAGACCCGGTTCGTGCCAGTCCATGACACCGATGCGCCCCTCATGCGACATCGTCACGTAGGCCGAGCGCAGATCGGGCCCGCCAAAACACAGGTTGGTGACGGCCAGATCCGGCACCGGGTGCAGGCGGACATCGCGGCCATCGGGGGTGATCTCGTAGATGCCGCCTGCATGCAAGGCTGCAACACAGATGTTGCCCGACGCTGCCACGGCAAGGCTGTCAAAGCGGTTGTAACCGCCCACACCAGCCACCAGGGTACCGCCTGCCGGAGATGGCCAGGGCCGCTGGCGCACCTGGCCAGGCGCCAGGATGTCGAAGGCCCACAGGCGTGCCGTTTCGGTTTCGGCCACGTACAAGGTCTTGCCGTCGGGTGACAGACCACAGCCGTTGGTGGTGAGCATGGGCCCGATGACTTCGCGGATCAGCGAGCCATCGGGACGCGCGTAATAGACAAAGCTGCGATCCATGTCGCGCGGCCGTCGCTTGCCCAGGTCGGTGAACCAGAAGCCTCCGCTTTCGTCGAAGACCAGGTCGTTTGGGCCGATGAGCCTGCGACCATCACAATGCGTGTACAGCGTGTCCAGTCGGCCAGTGCCCAGATCGAAGACCTGGATGCTGCCGCCACTGTAGTCGTCCGCCTGGCCCACCGTGCGAAAGGTGCCTTGCTCACGGATGAACTTGAAACCCCCGCTGTTGCACAGGTAGATGCGCCCGTCCGGCCCTCGCGCGGCGCCGTTGAGCGAGCCCGGTGTCTGCACGAGAACCTCCAACCGACCATCGGGCCAGATGCGGCTCAGGCGGGAGGCCGCGAGTTCGACAAACAGCAAGGACCCATCGGGCAGGTAGACCGGGCCCTCGGGAAACTCAAATCCGCTGGCCAGAATGCGCATGGCTTGACTCCTATGAACCCAGGTACACGGTGGCCTCGACTTCAAGGCGCACGGTGTCGGCCGGCAGCATGCGGCTGACCTCCACCACGGTGCTCACCACAGGCTCGGGGAAGAACAGGCCCCGCACGCGGTTGTACAGCGCGTAGTCGCGCAGATCGCGGAAATACTGCACCAGGCGCACCACAGAACGCAGATCGCTGCCGTGTTCCTGCGCGATCCCGCGGATGCGATCGAGCACGATCCAGCTTTGGGCGGCGATCGGTGCTTCGAACACATCCACCGACAATTGCCCGGTGTCAAGGCCGATCGATCGCAGTGACGCGCGTGCCGCATCGGGCAGTTGTTCGTAACGATCGATCACACCGGCTGCCGGGTCGACAGCGATCACGCCGCTGAGAAACACGAAATCACCCGCACGGCGGGCAGCCGCGTACCGGGCCAATGGCTGACCGATGCTCATGTTGACGATCTTTCTACAGACATTCGTTCCAGGCGTCGCCCCACCTTCGACAGGAAAGCCTGCCGCTCGGCCAGGGTCACGTTGTTCATGTTGTGCAGTTGCAGCCAGGTCACAGCGCAGTCGCGTGCCATCAAGGCCCGCAATCCGCGCGTGAAAAGCTTGCGCCCAGGATCACCCATGAGTTTGAGCCACCACCAGGGCGCGCCGCCCGTGGTGACCACGGTCAGGCGTCGCACGTGGCGCAAGCCCGGCACCGCCGGTCGGCCCTTCGCGGGAGGCGGCAAAAAGGCCACGCCGGGCAGCCACACCCGTTCGAGCCAGCCTTTGAGCATGGCCGGGGGACCATAGAACCAACTGGGATACACGAAAACCAGGTGCTCTGCCCACCGCAACGCTTCAACATGGGCCTGCACACGCGCCTCGATCAAGCCAGGATTGGACAGATAGGCTTGTCGTTCGTCGCGGCTGAGCACGGGATCAAACCCTTCGTCGTACAAATCCACACAACGGGTCTCGTTTCCGCTTTGCGCCAGCACTTGGGCAACCCGGCGAAACAGCGCCGCGTTGAAACTTTCGGGATCCGGGTGGCAGTGAACAATCAGACACCGCATGCCGGGGCCGACCTCAGCGGCCCGTCAACTGCTTGCGCACGTCCAGGCCAACCCCCTTGTTGACAAATTGCGTGGTCGCGACCTTGCTCAGATCGACCTCACCGGGCTTGAAAAGGCCGGCCTTGACCATCTTGTCGTGAAAGTCCTTGATGCGCGCCTCGCTCATCGCCCCGATGCCACGCGCCTGCGCTTCGCCGCTGTCGACAATGCCCAGCTTCTTCATGAGGTCGATCGAGCCTGCGATGTACTCATCGGTCATGTCGGGGTTGTCCTTGCGGATCAGCGCGTCACCGGCCTTGCGATCCCCGTAGAGGTAGTTGTACCAGCCGATGATGCTGGCCTCCATGAACTTGCGCACCGTCTCCGGGCGGTTGCGCACCCAGTCGGCGCGCGCCTCGACCGTGGTGGAATAGCCCGAGAAACCGTTGTCGGCCAGCAGGTGCACCACGGGATCGAAGCCCGCCTGCCGCTTGACGTTGATCGGTTCGCTGATCGAATAACCCTGCTGCACCGACTTCTTGTCGGCCAGGAACGGGCCGAGGTTGAAGGTGTAGGGCTTGAGCTGCTCGTCCCTGAAGCCATGCTCGGATTTCATCCACTGCCAGAAGCTGAACTGGCCGTCCTTGGAAATGAGCGCGGTGGGCGCCTTCTTGAGATCCTCCCACTTGTCATAGCCCTGGCCGGGGTGGGCGATGATGGCCTGCGGATCCTTCTGGAAGATGGCACCGACGACCATCACGGGCACGCCGTTCTTCACCTGGTCGAAGGTCAGCAGCAGGTTGCCCGTCATGAGGAAATCGATGCGGCCCGTGGCCAGCAGCGGGCGGTTGTTGACCTGCGGACCGCCTTGCTGGATCTCGACGTCAAGCCCGTATTTCTTGTAGGTGCCGTCGGCCAGGGCCTGGTAGAAGCCACCGTGGCCGGCCTGGGCGCGCCAGTTGGTGGCAAAAACCACCTTTTCTTGAGCAAATGCGGCCGTAGCGATTGTCAAACCTGAGAATATTGCTACTATTTTGGAAGCATTCATCGTTCAATCTCCTAAGAGGCGGTTCATCGGGAATCCTTGCACAAAGTGTGCAGCGACGCCTGGGGGTTTGCCACAGGTTCCGCTGCCGGCCCTTCAAGGCCTGGCGAACTCGGCGCGCCAGCCGCGCGTCTTGCCGGGGTTCATCAGGCCGTGCGGGTCGGCGACCTTCTTGAAATTGATCTGCGCGGGATCGATCTCCTTCATGCCGCCATCCTCGATGGTCACCACGTGGTTGTCGAACACCAGGCATCCGTCGGCTTCGAACTCGCGCATGATTTCGTACAGACGCTCGCGGTCGAAATAACTCACCAGTGGCAGGCAGAAACCGACGCACTGGCCAAACTGCCGCCCGAATTCGTGGTGCATCAGCACCTCGTCGCCCCAGCGCGCCATCTGGCGCTCCACCAGGGCGATGTCGATGCCGACACCCGGTGTCCAATCGGCCACCGTCTGGATGTTGGTCCAACTCTTGTCCTGCCTGAGGGCCATCAATGTGGTGTGGTTGTAGGCACATTCGTAGGCTGGAAACAGCTGCTCGGCCTTGAGCTGGGCGTCCGTCATGGCCAGCGACTCGCTGCCGCCGTGGCGAGCCACCAGCGCGCGCCACGCCGCCATCGATTGAGGGTGCACCATGGCAAATATCGCGTCGCGATCAGCGGGAAATCGATCGCCAAACTCTGCCTCGTAGTATGGAGAGAAGCGCCGCTCCACCGCCGTGATCAGGTACGCGTCGATGCTGCCGCCGATGGCCTCAGTGGCGGCGCAACCAAACCGCAGCGCGCAGCCATAGCTGCCGAACAAGGCGATGCAGTGGACCCAGTCCACTGCGGGCTTGAGGCTGAGTTGCAGCTGCGTGATGATGCCGTTGGTGCCATACGCGTGGTGCACCTTCTGGATGTCGGCGTCGCGCAGTTCGATCACGCGGGGCGCTTCTTCGAGTGTCACCACGCGAATCAGGGTCACGTTGCCCGCATCTTTCAGGATGCCATTGCGCACCGTGCCGGCCCCCGCATAGCCGCCCGCGATGAAACCCCCAATCGTGGCGATATCGCGTGTGCTCGGGAACATCAACAGCTCCTGCCCGCCCGGCACGCAGGGATGCGCGCGCACCGCGCGCTCAAGATCGGAAATCAGCACGCCGGCCTCACACAACACACGCCCGGGCTGCACGTCGAGCACCCGGTTCAGGCCCATCATGTCGAGGATCACCCCCCCCTCCAGCGGCACGCACTGTCCGTAGTTGCCGGTGCCGCCACCGCGCAGCGTGAGGGGCAGGCGCGCGCGCGCACACGCCGCCGCCACACGGAACACCTCGGCTTCGTCCCGCGGGCACACGACGATCTCGCCGCGTTTGCCCTCCAGCAGTTCCGACAGGATGGGGCTGTACCAGAAATAGTCGCGGCTCTTGGCGTCCAGCACCTCGGGCGCCTGGGTCCATTCGATGCCGTCGATGTCGGCCTTGAACTGTTCAATGGCTTGGATTCGATTCATAGGGCCCTCCCGCCCCGGATGACGGTGCGCACACGTCCGCGTGGCGTCACCAGTTCGTGGTCGTTGCGCGCGGCCAGCACCACCAGATCGGCCGGGCAACCCGGTTGCAGGCGCCCGTCCCACGGCAGGCCCAGTGCCCGCGCCGGCAGCGTGGTGATGGCATCAAGCCAGGCACCCACCGGCGCCAGGTGTGCCACCTGAACGCCCAGCGCAAAGGTGTCCAGCAGGTCGTAACTGCCATAGGGGAAGAAGCCGTCGGCGACGTTGTCGGTGGCGATGCCCGTGGACACGCCCAAGGCACGCGCCTCGCGCAGTCGCGTGACCCCGCGCTCCACGGGCGTGCCGTCCCACGCGCCCTGCAGGTACAGGTTTGTCGACGGCAAGGCCACGAGATGAATGCCGGCGCGCGCGCAGGCCGCCAGCGTGGCTTCGGCCTGCCTGGGCGGCTGAACCGACAGCGAACAGGCATGGGAACACAGCACGCGCCCAGTCAGTCCGAACGCCTGCACCAGGTCGGCGGCCGTCTGCAAGCCGACGGCGTCGAGGTGCAAGCCCTCGTCGATGTGCAGATCCAGATGCAGCGCGTGTTCAGCCGCTGCCGCCATCAGGCGGCGCAACTTGGCGCCCAGGTCCGCGTTGCGGTACACAAAAGCGCCCAACACACCTTGCGCTGCCTGGACGGTACGCGCGGTGTGGGCCAAGGCACCCGGTGCGTCGAACCGGTCCAGCGGGGTGAGCGAGGCGAACTGCAGCGCCACGCGCCCGCGCCAGTCGCGGCGCAACTGCTCGAAAACCTCCAGTGCCACCGGCGTTTGGCCAGGCTCCACCCAGTCCAGGTGGGTGCGCAACGCCCGCGTGCCGCTGCGCCAGGCTTCATCGATGGCCCGGTGCATGCGGTCGTGCAGATCCGGACCGGTCCAGTTTCGTCTGTGGGCATCCATGCGGGCAATGGCTGCAAACAAGTCGCCTTCGGCGCCGCCGACTTGTGCCACCGTATCGGTCTTGTCCAGGTGCACATGGGCGTCAACCCAGGCCGACACCAGCGTGCCTTCTGGCGGTCCGGCAACGGGCAGCACCGACGCCAATTGATCGCCCTCGACTCGGACATCCCAGGCCTGTTCGGGTCCCAGGCCGCCGTCGTCAAAACCGCGCAAGACGACGGGAATGCGCACGCTGCGAAGGTGCAGGCTCATCGGTCGGCCTTGATCTCCGATTCGTGCCACTTGCCCAGCACGAGGCGCGAAACGCCGTTGAAGATCAGGAAGATCGCAATGCCGGTCAGCGACACCAGCACCAGTGCCGCAAACATCTTGGGGATCTCGGTTCGAAAGCTGGCCTCCAGGATGCGCGAGGCCAGGCCCGTTTCCTTGCCCGCTGCCCCAGCGGTGAATTCGGCCACCACGGCACCGATCAGACTCAGGCCACCCGCCACCTTGAGGCCAGCGATGAAGTACGGCAAGGCCGACGGAATCAACAAATGCCTCAGGGTCTGCCAGGGGCTGGCGCGGTACAACACAAACAGATCGCGCAGGTTGTGATCGGCGCTGCGCAGGCCGATGACCGTGTTCGAGAGGATGGGGAAGAAGGCCACAATCCAGGCACAGATGAGCAGCGCAGCCGTGGTGCTGTCGATGAAGATCAGGATCAGCGGCGCAATCGCCACGATGGGCGTGACCTGCAGCACGATTGCAAACGGAAACAGGCTCAGCTCGACCCAGCGGCTGAGGGCAAACACCATCGCCAGTGCCACACCACCCACCACCGCCAGAAACAGCGCCCAGAAGGTGATCTTGATGGTGAACAGCCAGCTGGTCATCAGCGAGCCCAGGTTGAGCCACAAGGTCTTGGCGATCAGCGAGGGTGAGGGCAGGATGTAGTGGGGAATGTCGCGCGCACGGACCACCACCTCCCAGGCGGCCAATGCCAGTGCAAACAGCACAAGCGGCACCACGATGCGCAACCACTTGCGATCGTGCAAAGGCACACCGGCGTCGGCGCGCACCGTTCGGCCGCCCGCGGCGGCGCGGGTGCCGCTCGCTGCACGCGGCTCAGCCATGCGGGTCCCCAGCGGCGTGCAAGGCCTTGGACACTTCGACACACCAGGCGTTGTAGCGCGTGGTCGATCGAAATGCCTCGCCGCGCGGATACGGCTCGTCGATGACGACCTCGGCCACCACACGGCCGGGGCGCGCGGCCATCACCACGATGCGCGTGCTGAGGTAAACCGCCTCGTAGACGCTGTGGGTCACGAACAGGGCCGTGAAGCGGTCGGCATGCCAGAGGGTGAGCGTGTCGTTGTTGAGCTTGAAACGCGTCATCTCGTCCAGCGCCGCAAAAGGCTCGTCCATCAGCAACAGCCGGGGCTGGGTGATCAAGGCCCGGGCAATCGATACCCGCATCTTCATGCCGCCCGACAGCTCGCGCGGGTAGACCTGCGCAAAGTCGGCCAGGCCGACGGTGGCAAGCACCTTGTCGATGCCGGCGCGCGCCGACTCGCGCGACACACCCTTCAGGCGCAAGGGCAGCCACACGTTGTCGAACACGGTCGCCCAGGGCATCAAGGTCGGCTCCTGAAAGACGAAGCTGATGTCGCCAGCGTGGTCGTCACCTTGGGCATCACCCGACCAGCGTATTTCGCCACCCGACAAGGGGGACAGACCCGCGATCATCTTCAGCGCCGTGCTCTTGCCGCAGCCACTGGGCCCCAGAAACGACACGAACTCGTGTTCGCCCACGGCCACGGACATGCGCTGCAAGGCCAGCGTCCCGTTGGCGTATCGCTTTTCCAGGTCACGAAGTTCCAACAACATCGGCGCGGGATCTTTCACGGAAAGCTGGAGCGCGCCCTTGGGCCCAAACGCTGGGGGATGGCCTGCGGCGCAATCGCCCATCTTAGGGCGGGAGCGTCAAGCCCCACGGTGTGGACGGGCATGTCCGATCCGCCGGCATCCAGATCCTGGTCCGGCATGTCAGGGCAGCTGGGGACCGTCGACCAGGGTGCCAAGCGGCAGATCGGCAACTTCCGCCAACAGCGCGGCCAGTTGGCGGCCGGCCGATTCGATGACCGCCCGCCCCTTCTCCTCTGTGGCGAGGGTGGCGTCGCCGGCCGCACCCATGGCGTTGTAGTCCTGAATCTGCCATCCGAGCTTGGCGCTGCTGCCGTTACCCAGAATCGGGTAGCGGGCCGCCCGATCCTGCGCGGACGAGCGGAACGGGCGGGCCTGCGCCATGTCGACGAAGCGGGCAGACGCAGTCGCCAGCATCATCGAGGTTTCCATGTCGCCCGCGTGAATCCCAAAACGGTGTTCAGCGGACGAGAAGAGGCTGTTGACCTCGTCCCCCAGCGGCAGGGTGAACCAGTTGACCGAATACACGATCAGCTCACACTTGCTGCGCAGGTCCCGCGCCACGATGTCCATCACGCTGATCTGCCCGCCGTGGGAATTGAGCAGCACGAGCTTCTTCACCCCGGCACGCGCCACCGATTCACCGATCTCCATCCAGACGTGGATCAGGGTTTCGGCCGACAAGGTGAGGGTGCCCGGAAAACGGATGTGTTCGTTGCTTTTCCCGATGGCCTGGGTGGGCAGAAACAGCACCGGCAGGTCCGCACTCAGATGCGGCAGGCTGGCCGCCACCACCGCGTCCACCAAGGTGGTGTCGACGCTGACCGGCAGGTGGGGCCCGTGTTGCTCGATGGCTGCCACCGGCAGGACAGCCACCGTCTGCGCGGCAAGTCCAGACGCCTGGCGCTGCGCAAACTGGCGGGTGCTCAGGTCGGCCCAGAAACGCGAGCTTGGGGAGGATTCGTTGGTCATCGGCACATCTTAGAGGCCGACGCTTGATGTGTTGGCACCCGCAGGCCCTGAGACAATCCCTGAGAACCCTGAGCCGAACACGTCCTGATGTCCACCCCCGATCCCGCACCTGCGCGCCTGAGCCCGGAAGACTTCGACGCCCAGGACGACGTCCTGGATGGCCTGCGCGAACACGACGACGAGATTCCGCAGTGGGAATTCTGCGAAGGTTTCCTGGCCGCGCTGGTCTGTTGCCGGCGCCTCATCGAGCCGCAGGCGTATTGGCCTGTCCTGTTGGGCGAGTCCTTTGTGCCCATGGCGCACATGGCTTTTGTCATGCGCTGGCGGCGACGCTGGGTCGAAGTGGCCACCGCGCTGGACACCGATGTCCAGACCCTGGACGACGATCGCTGCTACCAACCCGAACTGCTGGATACCCTGGGCGCCCTGCTGGCCCTGCCCGCCGACGAACGCGGTGATGTCGATCTGGCCAAGGTGCCGGCCTTTGCCCAGGTATGGGCCCTCGGATTCATGTATGCCGTGGAGACCTGGCCCGACGATTGGCGCCCGCCGCGCGACCCCGAGGCCGCACAGATGCTCGACGATGCCCTGGAACGCATCGTGGCACTCACCGAAAACGACACCGGCAAGCCTGAGCTGTCGATGCACAGCGAGGACGGCCCGCCCAGCATCAGTCAGCAACGACTGGATGCCTACGGCGAGGCCATCTGGTCCGTCTACGACCTGCGCCAGCTCTGGCAGAGCCTGGGACCACGCACCGAACCCCAACGCAAGCCGAACACACCCGGCCGTAACGACCCCTGCCCCTGCGGCAGTGGCAAGAAATACAAGAAGTGCCACGGCAGCGCCTGAAGGGCACCAAGCACGCGCCCACTGGGCGATGACGGATTTTTCCTAGCCGGCCCAAGCGCGCACGATTAGGCTTGCGGCTCATGAACACCCGAAACCTGCTGTTGATCCTCGCCATCGTCGGCCTGGTGGTGCCCTGGACCTACAACATCGCGTATTTCGCCGCAGGCGGCAGCGTGATGCCGGGCATCTTCTGGCGCGACGCCTTCGCCAACGCCCTGACCACGGCCATCACGCTCGACGTGTACCTTTCAGCCGTCGCCTTCAGCATTGCCGTGGTGGCCGACCGTGCAGCCGGGCGGCGGCGCCTGTGGGCGATCGCCGTGGCCTTTTGTATGGGGCTCTCGCTGGCGCTGCCAGGCTATCTGTGGTGGCGCCTGGGCCAAAAAGAAAGGATCGCACCGTCACAAGCCTGAGCGCGGATCGCCCAGGCCAGCCACCTGGCGCCCGGCTGCCAACGCCCACCACGGCGAATCGGCTTGCGCGCTCTCGCGCAGGTCCCTGAGGGTGTGCCCCGCGAACCGCCTCGCCTCACGGCCCAGGTGCGACTGATCGAAGTACCCGGCTGACGCAGCGACATCCGCCAGCGTCTGGGATCCCGCCGTGCTCACGGCCAGCACCCGCTGGAAGCGCACCAGCGATTGAAAAACCTTGGGGGACAAGCCCAGCAGTGCCTGGCAGCGCCGCTCCAGCTGCCGCGGCCCGAGTCCCAAGTGTTCGGCAGCCTGGGCTCCGTGGACCCCCAGTGCGTCGATCCACTTCGAAGTCACATTGGCCGGTTGGGGCTGGCCTTGCCGCATCGTTCGGACAAGACTGGCCAACAAGGCCTGCAGGCGCGCACGCGGCGAACGGGCGAGTGCCAGTGCGTCATCCAGGCGTGCGGCTTCCGATGCACCGGCGAGCTCGGCCCAGGACAACT